>JALSMF010000026.1 GCA_026987795.1 Bacteroidales bacterium | reverse complement strand
GCTTCGGGACAATCAAAAAAGCTTATTAAAGCTCAACAAGATTTGGAAAAAGCCAGAAGCCTCCTTACATCGCTGAATAAAAAATCAGAAGTAACTTATCTGAAATATCAAGTTTTAGAGAAACAAATAAAATATCAAAAAATACTTTTAAAAAACATAAAATCAGAAATTGACAGCCTTGATAAACTGATTTCGGAAAATACAAAAAAAAGAAATGAACTTCAGGAAACAATTAAAAGTCTGAAAAAAGAATATGAAGAATTAATTTTTTATGCCTATAAAACCAGAAAAATAAGAGATAAAACAATATATATTTTTTCTGCAAAAACGTTCAATCAAGCATATCGTCGTTTTATATATTTGCAATACCTTACGGAATATCTGGAACAAACAACCAATGATTTGGAAATAAAATCAGACAGTTTAAACTTGCTTAATGAAAATTTATACATTCAAAAAAATGAAAAGTTAGAACTTAAAGAAAAACAAGCCGATGAACTTTTAAAACTTAACTATTCAAAAAAAATACTTGATAATATACTTAATAAACTAAAAAGTAAAAAAGAGCAGCTGCTTATTGAAATAAAGAAAAAAGAAAAAATGACAGCAGCTTTAAGAAAATCAATAAAAAGTGTTTCGGCAGGCGTAAGTTCAAAAAAATCAAAACTTTCCTTAAGTTTTGAAAAAAACAAAGGGAAACTTTCCTATCCGGCAAAAGGAATAATTGCTTCGTCATTCGGGAAACATACTCACGCCGTATTAAAAAACGTTCAAATAAATAACGACGGTATTGATATAGCAACAAAACACGGAGAAAAAGCAAAAGCTGTTTTCAGAGGAGAAGTTGTTCAGGTTTTGAAAATTCCCGGAGCTAACAAAGCCGTCATACTTAAGCACGGGCAATACTATTCTGTATATTCAAACCTTAAAGACACATACGTAAAAAAAGGTGAAATCGTTACAAAAGGACAAGAGGTAGGAATGCCGGATGCCGGAATGCTGAACTTTCAAATTTGGTACAAAAACAAAAAATTAAATCCGCAAAAGTGGTTAAAATCTTAAAAAATGAATTCGTATCAAAACTTGATATCAAAACTTGACACGTTTATAAAAAAATATTACAAAATAAAAATTGTAAGAGGTATTATAATTTTTATTACTTTATTGCCTGTTATTTGGCTTATTGTATCATATTCCGAATTTTATCTTAGATTTTCACAAATAACGAGAACAATAATTTTTTATACTCTTTTAACACTTTTTATTTCCTTTTTTATTTATCAAATAGTAATTCCTGCACTGAAAATTTTTAAAATAGGAAAAGTAATTTCATATAAAGATGCCGCAAAAATTATATCAAAACATTTTCCTGAAATACAAGATAAACTTTTAAACATACTGGAACTGCAGGAACGAAAAAAAAATGAAAAAAATGTACTTATTGAAGCATCAATTCTGCAAAAAACAGAACAAATAAAACTTATACCGTTTACCTCGGCAGTAAAATACTCCCAACTTAAAAAATATATTAAATATACTGTTCCTGTTTTGCTCATTTTCATTTCGGCATTTTTAATCTCTCCCGGAATACTTAAAGAAGGAACTAAACACATTATAAATTATAAAAAAGAATTTAAAAAACCTCCGCCCTTTCATTTTATCCTAAAAAACAAAAACCTTAATTTTAAAAAAGGCGAAAATGTCAGAATAAAACTGAAGATAAAAGGAAAATATTTACCCGATGAAGTTTTTATTAACTACGGCAGAAGTAACTTTCTTATGACAAAAGAAAAAAATTCAAAAACAGAATTTTATTATGATTTTAAAAACATATATAATTCTGTCGAGTTTTTTTTCTCTGCCGATAACCTTAAATCCGAAAAATTTAAAATAAACATTTTACCGGTACCTTCAGTTCTGGAATTTTATCTTAAAATTAACGTTCCCGAATATACAGGAGAAAAAGACACAATATTAAAAAACGTAAACGATATTGTTATTCCTTACGGTTCTGTTATCAAGTGGAATTTTATTCCGGACAATTCCGATTCTTTATATTTAATATCGAAAAACAAAAAAGAAACTCTCAAAAAACAAAACAATAACTTCGTTTATAAAAAAACATATTACAAAACAAACGATTATTATGTAACAACAAAAAATAAACATTTTACAAATGACAGCATCTTACATATAAAAATTACAACAATTCCGGATTTATATCCGATAATACAGGTTAATCAAATAAAAGATACGGCAAATTTCTTTATCTCATATTTCAAAGGATTCATAAATGACGATTACGGAATAAAAAAACTGCTTTTTAAATTCAGAAAAGTTGATAAAAACACAGACACAAATGATAAAAGTACAAAATTTATAACAAATAATCTACCCTTTTCTCATTCTGAATTACGCCAAATATTTTACTATGTATTTAATTTTTATGACTTAAATATTAAAGAAAATCAAAAAGTACAATACTATTTTGAAGTTTGGGATAATGACGCCGTTTCAGGAAGCAAAAAAACAAAAACTCAAATTTTCACTTTTGAAATACCGTCTCAAAAAGAAATTGACAATTTTGAAGCATTAGCAAACGAAAACATTAATTCAAAAATAGAAAAAAGTATTTCCTTGGCAGAAGAAATAAAAAAAGAAATCCGGAACTTAAGAGAACGAAATCTCGAAGGAAATATTTCAGACTGGGAAAATAAACAAATGCTCCAAAATATTCTGAATAAGCAAAACTTGCTGCAAAAACTTACAGAAGAAATAGCTCAAGAAAACAAACAAAAAAACTTGATAAAAAAACGATTGTCAGAAAAAGACAAAGAACTTTTAAAAAAACAGGAAGAAATTCAAAAGCTTCTTGAAGAAGTTATGACAGATGAGCTCAAAAAGTTAATGAAACAACTCGAAGAGTTGCAGAATAAGTTTAACAAAAAACTTATGGAAAAGTTGCTGAAAGAAAATGAATTTTCCTATAAAGAAATGTCAGAACGATTAGACAGAACAAAAGAACTTCTGAAAAGAGAGCAGGTGCAACAAAAAATAAACAAAACAATTGACAGGTTGAAAAAACTTTCAGAAGAACAAAAAGAACTTTCCGAAAAAACAAAACAAAAATCATTATCAAAAGAAGAACTGCTCAAAAAGCAACAAGAAATAAAAGAAAACTTCAATGATGCAATGAAAGAATATAACGATGCAAAAAAAATAAATGAAGAGCTGAAAAACAAAATGAAACTTGATGATTTTGAAAAAGAAAAAAAAGAAATAGAAGAAGAATTTCAAAAAAGTAAAGAAAACCTGCAAAAAGAAAGAAAAAACAAAGCCTCTGATTCCCAAAATAAAAACTCTGAGAACATCAAAAAAACAGCAGAAAAAATGGAAAATATGATGAGTGCAAATTCTATGGAGCAAAAAGGGGAAGATATGGAGGCTTTAAGGAAAATACTTGATAATCTTATTAACTTTTCGTTTAAACAGGAAAAACTCATAAATGAAATCAGAACCACAAAAAACACAGATCCCAAAATGATGTCTTTGTTCGAAGAACAATCAAATATGAAAGAAGACTTTGAAATAATAGAAGACTCTTTAAAAGCATTAGGATACAGAATACCGCAAATAAATAAAACAATAACCGATGAGATTTATGAAATCTCATCAAATTTATCGGCAGTTACAAAAAAACTGCAAGACAGAAAGGTTGCTTATGCCGCAATAAACCAAAATAAAGTTATGACATCAACAAACAACCTTGCCTTACTTTTATCGGAAATTTTAAATCAAATGAAAAATTCCGAATCATCAGGCAGCGGCTCAGGGAAAGGAAGTAAAAAACCGAAAAACGGAAAACAAAAAGCAATGCAAGACCTGAAAGGTATGCAAGAGTCACTGAAAAAGCAAATGGAACAGTTGCTGAAACAGATGAAAGACGGGCAAGGAGGACTAAGTAAAGATGCACAAACTAAACAACTTGCCAAGATGCTCGCACAACAGGAAATATTTAAACAAATGCTTAAAGAAATGCAATCCGGATTTTCTCTCAATCCGGAAACAAAAAAACTTTTAAATGAAATACAAAAAATGTCAGAAGAAAATAAAAAAGATATTATAAACAGAAAAATAACCCCCGAACTTATTAACAGACAAAAAAAGATAGAAACAAGACTTTTGGAAGCCGAGAAAGCCGAAAACAAAAGAAAGTTTGATAAAAAAAGAGAATCTGAGACTCCCGAAAATAAAATATATAAATCTCCAAAAGATATTTTTAATAACCAAAAGAACAATACAATCTTCGATGAGGATTTATACAAAAGAAATATACAGTTAAGAAAGTTCTACAAACAGCTTTATAACGAATATTACAAATCAATCAACAACTGAAAATTTTAATAAAAGTTTCCGAAATGCCCGGTATGTCCGGCTTTCCGGTAATGTTCCACGTGGAACGTATTAAAAACAATTATGGAAAATTATTTTTTTGAAGACACAGGACCGCTTTTTATAAAAAAAGAGGTAGTTGCTAAAATAAACGACCTGATAAAATCAGAACAAAAGAACAAAGGAGAAATTACTTTTATTTTTTGTTCCGATAAATATTTGCTTGAAATAAATAAAGAATATCTGCAACACGATTATTACACAGATGTCATTACATTTGATTATTCTGAAAACAATATAATTTCCGGAGATATTTTTATCAGTATTGACAGGGTAAAGGAAAATGCCGAGACATATAAAGTTTCTTTCGAAAATG
>JALSMF010000025.1 GCA_026987795.1 Bacteroidales bacterium | reverse complement strand
CAAACAAACCGGATTTCAAAATAATTGCCGGTTTTCAGGAAAAAATGGCTTGGGAAACCGAGCATTTCAGATTAAATACCGAAACCGTAATAAAAGGTGTATCCGCAGTTTTTGAAGATAAGACAAAAGGCAAATACTATGTTGTTGAAGAAGACGGCAAAGTTATAGCCTCATTGTTAACTACTTATGAATGGAGTGATTGGCGAAACAGTTATGTTATCTGGATACAATCGGTTTATGTATTGCCTGAATACAGAAAAAAAGGCGTTTTTAATTTAATGTATTCCGAAATAAAAAAGATTGTTAAAAATTCCGATGAATATTCGGGTATTCGGCTTTATGTCGATAAAACAAACCTGAGGGCTCAAAAAGTTTATGAAAAAATCGGTATGAAAGGCGAGCATTATCGCTTGTTTGAGGATATGTCATAAAAAAGCCCGAACGAATCGGGCTTCTTATTTGCTACTATTTATTATGAAAATCACTCAGCAGTAACTTCTTTTACTTCACTTTGCCACAAACCGTGTTTAGTGCAGTATGCCATTGCTGTTAATTTTAAATTATTTTTAGTCGGGACTATGTAAAAATCTACTTCTGCATGTCCGCCTTTGTTTCCTAAAGTTCCCGGAGGGAAAGTTGTTTGAGCCAATAATGTTTCGCCGCTCCATAGTTGGATATATTTGATATAATGATCAAAATCGTCCGGGTGCGTATACTCATTTCCCATTTTAACTTTTACTTTGAATTTCTCACCTTTTTTTGCTTTGTCTTCACAGTGAATAAAAGGTGAATGTCTGTCAATGTAATCTTTTTTTGCTTCTCTTTCAATTTGACTGATGTCTTGATACTGATTTATTTTTGCCATTTTTCTATTATTTTATAAGATTATAAGATGTTTTTATACTTTGTTTCTTGTTTTGCAAATTTACAAAAAAATATATTATATACAAAATTATTTAGAATTATTTTAAATAATAACTTTGTTTTTCTCTTACGGTATTGATACCTTTAACCATTTTAATTCTTTTTATTAAGTCATTAAGTTGTTTTCTGTTGCTTATTCGAACTGCCGCAACTCCTTCAAATTGATTGTTGTTTTTAGATTTTAATGATATTGCCTGCATTTTTAAATTAAACTCGTCATTTATTATTTTTGTTATTTCGGCAGCTATACCGCTTTTATCTGTGCCGCTTATAAAGACTGCTGCAGAAAAAGCCGTATTTCCTTCTGTTGAGTTCCATTTTGCTTTAACAATTCTGTAAGGAAATTTAGAGAACATTTCTTTGGCGTTGGGGCAGGATGTTTTATGTATTTTAGTCCCCTTGTTGACTGTTACAAACCCGAAAATTTTATCTCCGGGCAAAGGGTTACAGCATTTTGCGAGTTTAAAATCAAGCCCCGACAGATTGTCTCCTATAACCAAATAATCTCCCGAACTGAAAAAATTATTTTCTTTCAGATTTTTTTCTTCAAGGTTTTCGGTGTTTTTATTTTCAGGTTTAATTTCTTTTTCTTCATATTCGACAGCATGTTTTATTTTCTGTAAATCGATACTGCCTTTGCCTATTTTATGGAAAAGTTCCAATATTGTTTTACATTTAAAATAATCTGCTATTTTCTGGACGGTATTATCGTCAAATTTTAATTTAAGTCTCTCTGTTTTTTCTTTAAGAAGGTCTTTTCCTATGTCTGCCGCATCGTATGTAATTGATTTTAAAGCTCTTTTTATTTTATTTTTTGTTCTTTGGCTTTTTGCAATTTCAAGCCACTCGGGGTTAGGTCTTTTGTTTTTATTTGTTAATACCTTAACCGTGTCGCCGTTTTGCAGTTCGTAAGAAAGAGGCTGAATTTTTCCGTTTACAATGCCTCCGGTGCAGGTTTCTCCTACTTTTGAATGTATTGCAAAAGCAAAATCAAGTAAAGTATATCCTTTCTTAAGACTTTTTAAATCATTTTCGGGTGTGAAAACCAAAATGTCATCAGAATACAATGAAGTTTTTACATTATCATCAGCTTCTATTTCCGAAGGATTTTCTATTTCGTTTCTTATTCTCGAAAGCCAATCGCTTCCGCTGCCTTCTTTTCCTGTTTTATAACGCCAGTGCGCCGCAGGTCCTTTTTCGGCAACTTCGTCCATTCTTTCGGTTCTTATCTGAACTTCCACCCATTTGTTTTCGGGTCCTAAGACTGTTGTATGCAGGGATTCGTAACCGCTTAGTTTCGGTGTTGAAATCCAGTCTCTCAGCCTTTTAGGGTTTGGCTTATACAAATCGGTTATTATAGAATATATATTCCAGCATACAGCTTTTTCATTTTCCAAATCTGATTTCAGGATAATTCTTATTGCAAATAAATCGTAAACTTCTTCAAACGGAACATTTTGCGATTTCATTTTATTCCAAATGGAATGAATAGATTTAGGACGCCCTTTAATTGTAAAGCGGTATCCTGCATCTTCAAGTGTCTTTTTTAAAGGTTCCGTAAAGTTTTTAATATATAAATCCCGGCTGCGTTTTGTCTCTTTCAGTTTACCGGCAATGGAATGATATATCTCCTTTTCGGTATGCTTCATATGGGTTTCTTCAAGCTCAGTTTTTATGTTGTATAAGCCTGTTCTGTGTGCTAAGGGAATATATATATTTTTTGAGAGTCTTAAAATGTTATTTTTTTCTTGTTCCGAAAATGATGTAATATTCCGCATTTTATATATCTGAACGGAAATAAGAATTAAAATTGCTCTTACATCATCAGTTATTGTAAGTAAAAGTTTAATAAAATTATCGGTTTGTTTTTCCGTTTTTTCAGGTTTAATGTCAGGGACGTTTGCCAGTCCTCTGAAAAGTTTATTTACCGTGCCGTTGTATCTTGTTTTAATGTAGTCTGTGTTATCTTTTTTCAGGGAAAAAAGTATTGCGGTAACGGCAGCATAGATACCTGCACCTGTTTCATTCAAAATAATATCCGTAATTTTATTCAGATAGTCTGTAGTGTTTTCGGTTTCTTTTACCGTTAAATTATAATTATATAAATCTTCATACAGAAGGTTTATTTGCTTTACCTCTTCTTCAGTCTTTCTGGAATTATACAATTTGTCAATAATTTCCTTTATTTTAATTTCATTTTTTTTCATCCTTAAATCAAAATATATATTTTTCTGTAAAATTATGTTATTTTTGCTTTTTTAAATAATATAGTTTGAAAACTGCTATTTTTATTTTTCTTGCCGGTTTATATTTTTTTTCGGTTCCTGTATCCGAGAAGAAAATAGTTGCCGAACTTGCGGGTATTGAATATTACTCTAAAGGTATTTGTAAAGATACTTCATTTGTTTATGTTCGTGTTCTTTATAAAGTCAGAGGAGAAAAGCCTGACTGCCTTAAAATGAAACATAATTTTTATAACGGTATAACTTCTACTGTGCCTGTTACGGAAACAGATAAAAAAGGTAATTTTGTTTACGGTTTTTGTCTTAAAAATACTGAAATAAAAGAATTTACAACGGTCTTTATTTCGTCTGAAGGAGCTGTAAGCAATAAACTTTTTGTTAAAGTTGATGTTCCTAATGCTGATATTATTTCCGGAACGGCTCCTGTTACTTTTAAAACAAAATAATGTTTTTGCTTAGTTATTATTTATATTCATATCCGAAACAATTTTGAATGTTTCATCAATATAAATGTCCTTTTTAAGTTCTTTAAACCACGAAGTTATACGTTCTGTTTTAACCGTGTCAGAATAAATTTCGGCAGAATCTTCTTTTAAAACACTAAATTTTAAGCAGGAAATTCTGCTGTCGGCATTTTTAAATCGCTTGCTGTATCGGCTTCTTTCCTCGGACTCTGATATATATTTTTTCAGGTTTAATGTCTCAAATTCTTTGTCTCCGTAATATTTCATTTTGCCGGCATAGTCTTTAATAATGTTAAATGAAGTGTCGGCAGAAACTCTTTTATTACTTTTTGCTCTTATTTTTGACAGATTGTATTTTGTTTCAAATTTTTTATAATCTGCTTTCGGTATTTCGTCCCAAGGCATAGGGTTGTCTAAATCTTTTTCACCCATATCAAGTTCTGCATAAGCATCCGGTAAAACAATATCCGGTTCTACGCCTTTTAGTTGTGTAGTGCCGCCGTTAATTCTGTAAAATTTCTGAATGGTTAATTTTAAGTCTCCGAGAGGTTTAAGATTGTCGTTGCCTTTTACCATTCTGTCGAAAGGCAGAAACCTTTGTACTGTTCCTTTTCCGAAAGTGTGTTCGCTGCCCACGATTATTCCGCGTCCGTAATCTTGTATTGCCGCAGCAGTAATTTCCGAAGCCGAAGCACTGAATTCATTTACCATTACTACAAGGTCATCATCATATAAAATATCCGAATCTTCATCTTCTAATATTTGAGGCATTCCGTATCTGCCTTTTACCTGAACTACCGGACCGTCTTTTATAAAAAATCCGACAATGTCAATGGCGTCTTGCAGAGAGCCTCCTCCGTTACTTCTCAGGTCTAAAATTAATCCGTTTATATTTTCTTTTTTGAGTTTTTTAAGTTCTTTCTTTATGTCGGCGGCACATCTTCTGCCGTTTTTATTTTTAAAATCTGCATAGAATGCAGGTAAATAAATATATCCGGTTCTAATTCCGGTTATACTGTCTTGTATTACTGCCGATTTTGCAAAAGTTTCTTCTAAAATAATAATATCTCTGATTATGGGAATAATTTTTATGCTTCCGTCAGCTTTTTTAACAGTCAGGCGAACTTCCGTTCCTTTTTT
>JALSMF010000024.1 GCA_026987795.1 Bacteroidales bacterium | reverse complement strand
ATTCCGACAAATATTGCCAACAATACGCCGAAATAAGCACCGTAACCTTCAATACCCGGAACATAAGGAGCAAATTTTCCGGCAAGTTGAGAAAATGCCTGATTTGCCTGAAACATATTTCCGCCTCCGAGCGAACCTCCGATAACCAAAACTGCAAAAATTGCCGCCAAAACTTTACCGAGACCTCCGAGATTTTTCTTCTTCAAACCTTTGCTTAAATAATACATCGGTCCGCCCGATACGCGTCCGTCCTCATCAATATTACGATATTTTACGCCGAGTGTTACTTCGGTAAATTTGGAAGCCATACCTAAAAGCCCGGCAACAATCATCCAAAAAGTTGCACCCGGACCTCCGAGCGTAACCGCAATAGCAACTCCTGCAATATTTCCTAAACCGACAGTTGCAGAAAGCGCTGTTGTAAGCGCCTGAAAATGAGAAACCTCGCCTTTATCTTTCGGTTTGTCGTAAAATCCTCTTATAAGTTGTATGGCATGTTTAAACCCTCTGAAATTTATAAATTTCATTTTTGCGGTAAAAAAAAGAGCCCCGAAAATAAGCCAAACAACGACAAAAGGGATCGTCATTGTTTTAGCATCTCCGTTAGGGTGTCTTAAAACGTTGCCGTTATCATCGTGTAAAACAGGGTCATAAAGATTTAATGCCTTAAAAATATCAAACATCAGCACTTTTCCAAGCCCGTCAACAAGAGGAATAAAAAAAGAATTAATTTTTTCATCGGCAGATTCCGGCGGTATAATAAAAGATATACTGTCTTTTAAACCGTCGGCATCGGTTACTGTAACTTTGTAGATTGTTCCTTCAGTTAAACCGTCGGCAATGAAAGAACTCAACGGCGTTTTTTTATCTGTCCATTTATAAGAATAAGGTTCTTTACCTCCGATAATCTTAATTTCGGCTGCTCCGTCTTTTATTTTTTTAGAGTTGTTATAAGTTTTAACGTTAATATCTAATCTTTGTGCCTGAGATATTTGTAACAGAAACAACAGCGGAATAACTAAAAATAATTTACCAAACAATCTCATTAAGACATATTATAATATTAATAAAAAAACGGATTTTCAGATATCTAATTTGCAAACATCCTTAATTGTTGCGATATTGTTTTTTTTAGATTTTTACGTTCAACGATATAATCTAAAAAACCGTGTTCGAGAACAAATTCCGAACGTTGAAAGCCCTCGGGGAGGTCGTGCCCTACGGTATCTCTGATTACCCGCGGTCCTGCAAAGCCGATTAAAGCTCCCGGCTCTGCAATATTAACATCGCCCAACATAGCAAATGATGCCGTTGTTCCGCCTGTTGTAGGATCAAGCAATAATGAGATATAGGGTATTTCGGCATCGGAAAGTTGTGCCAATTTAGCTGATGTTTTTGCCATTTGCATTAAAGAAAAAGCAGCTTCCATCATACGGGCTCCTCCTGATTTAGAAACTATCATCAGCGGTATTTTATTTTCTAATGCAAAATCAACGGCTCTTGCTATTTTCTCTCCTACTACGGCTCCCATCGAACCGCCGATAAATTCAAAGTTCATAGCGGCGATAACAATTTTTTGTTTATCTATTTCTCCTGTTGCTACCGTCATTGCATCTTTTAAACCCGATTTTTTCTGAGTAGCTTTTATTCTGTCCTTATATTTCTTTGTATCGACAAAATTAAGCGGGTCAGCCGAAGTCAAGTTTCCGAATAGTTCTTCGTACTTATTATCGTCAAATAATATTTCAAAATATTTTACGGCAGGTATTCTGTCGTGATAACCGCACTCACAAACATTTAAATTAGCTTCGTGATCTTCGGTAGGAACAATTTTCTTGCATTTAGGACATTTATACCAAAGCCCCTCCTGTATTTCTTTTTGATTTTTTATATCTGTTTTTATTCCTTTTTCCGTTCTTGTAAACCAACCTGTATTTTCTTTTACCATCTTTTTAGTTTAAAGTTGAAAGTTTATAAAGTTAAAAGTTTAAAAAGATTAAAGTAGTTCATTTCTGTTAATACAATTCAAGTCTTCAAAAGCTTCCAGCAGTCTTTCTGCCATTGATTTTTCACCTTCGCGCAACCAAACACGCGGGTCGTATTTTTTCTTATTAGGCTTATCTTCTCCTTCGGGATTTCCGATTTGTCCTTGCAGGTAATCGTGCCATTGTGCTTCGTATTTCCTTACGCCGTTCCAGAAAGCCCACTGTGTATCGGTATCAATATTCATTTTTATAACACCGTAAGAAACAGCTTCTTTAATTTCTTCTGCTGAAGAGCCCGACCCTCCGTGAAATACAAAATTTACAGGTTTTTCTTCGGTATTGAATTTATTTTGAATATAGTCTTGTGAATTTTTAAGAATAACAGGAGTTAACTTAACATTACCGGGCTTATATACACCGTGAACATTTCCGAATGATGCAGCAACAGTAAATTTATCGCTGATTTTCATTAGTTTTTCATAAGCATAAGAAACGTCTTCCGGTTGAGTATAAAGTTTAGACTCATCAACATCCTCATTATCAACGCCGTCTTCTTCTCCTCCCGTAATTCCGAGTTCAATTTCAAGTGTCATACCGATTTTGCTCATTCTTCTGAGATATTTTTCACTTATTTCTATATTTTCCTCCAAAGTTTCTTCGGACAGGTCAAGCATATGAGAACTAAATAGTGGTTTTCCGTGAATTTTATAGAATTTCTCTCCTGCTTCAAGCAGTCCGTCAATCCACGGCAACAATTTTTTAGCAGCATGATCGGTATGTATAATTACGGGAATACCATATGCTTCGGCAACTTCGTGAACATATTTTGCCCCTGCAATTCCGCCGAGTATTTGTGCTTTGTGATTATCGTTCGGCAAACTTTTACCGGCAAAAAACTGTGCTCCGCCGCTTGACAGTTGAATTATAACAGGAGAATTTGCTTTGACAGCCGCTTCCATTACGGCATTTGCCGAATGTGACCCGACAATATTTACCGCAGGTATTGCAAACTTATTATCTTTTGCAATTTTAAAAAGTTTCTGAACATCGTTGCCTGTAACAACACCCGGTTTTATGTTTTTAAAAGCCATATTTTTAAAATTAAAGTGTTATGAATTGTGAATTTTTATTCGTTTTTCTCAAATAAAATTCAAAGATATATAATTTGATTATTCAGGACAAGATTATTTATAAAAGAATTATGCTTAAGTATTACATATTTCGCCTGTATTGCCCTCCTACCCTAAACAATGCTCCGGTAATTTGCCCTATTGAACAAACTTTTGCGGTTTCCATAAGTTCGGCAAAAATATTTCGGTTGTTTATTGCTGCATCTTTCAATTTTTCGAGTGCAGCCGGACAAGTTTCTGCCTGTGTTTTATGCAGTTGTTCGAGCATAAAAATTTGATATTCTTTTTCGTCTTCCGTTGCACGTATAACTTCACCGGGTGTTACCGTCGGCGAACCTTTCGATGATAAAAATGTATTTACGCCCATTATCGGCAATTCGCCTGTATGTTTCAAATTTTCGTAATACAAACTTTCTTCCTGAATTTTACTGCGTTGATACATAGTTTCCATTGCTCCGAGAACACCGCCGCGTTCAGTTATGCGGTCAAATTCCATAAGCACGGCTTCTTCAACAAGGTCGGTAAGTTCTTCAATTATAAATGAACCTTGCAAGGGATTTTGATTTTTTGCCAAGCCAAGTTCATGATTTATAATGAGTTGAATTGCCATAGCACGTCTTACGCTTTCTTCCGTAGGGGTTGTAATTGCTTCATCGTAAGCATTGGTATGCAGCGAGTTACAATTGTCGTAAATAGCATAAAGAGCTTGCAGCGTTGTGCGAATATCATTAAAATCAATTTCTTGAGCATGAAGCGAACGCCCGGATGTTTGAATATGGTATTTAAGTTTTTGTGAACGTTCATCAGCAGCGTATTTTTTCTTCATTGCTTTTGCCCATATAAGCCGTGCCACGCGTCCCATAACCGAGTATTCCGGGTCTAATCCGTTAGAGAAAAAGAACGATAAGTTTGGTGCAAATTTATTGATGTCCATTCCGCGAGAAGCATAATATTCCACGTAAGTGAAACCGTTGGCAAGCGTAAACGCAAGTTGTGTAATCGGATTTGCACCGGCTTCGGCAATATGATAGCCGGAAATTGACACCGAATAGAAGTTTCGCACGCCGTTATTGATAAAATATTCCTGCATATCGCCCATAAGTTTAAGCGAAAAGTCGGTCGAATAAATACAGGTGTTTTGTGCCTGGTCTTCTTTCAGGATGTCGGCTTGCACAGTTCCTCTTACCTTTGTAATTGTTTCGGTTTTTATTCTTTCGTAAACATCTTTCGGCAAAACTTGATCACCGGTAACACCGAGAAGCATTAAGCCCAGACCGTTGTTTCCTTTAGGTAAATCTCCTTGATATAACGGGCGCTGTGTGCCTTTTGCTTTGTAAATTGCTTCAATTTTTGCTTCAACTTCTTTTTCAAGTCCGTTTTCACGGATATATTTTTCACACTCTTGGTCGATGGCGGCATTCATAAAATAAGCAGTCATAATGGGTGCAGGCCCGTTTATGGTCATCGAAACGGAAGTTTTCGGATTTGTGAGTTCAAAACCGGAATATAATTTTTTGGCATCATCAAGGCAAGCAATTGATACTCCCGAATTTCCTATTTTTCCGTAAATATCGGGTCTTCTGTCGGGGTCTTCGCCGTATAAAGTTACCGAATCAAAAGCAGTTGAGAGACGTTTTGCCGGCATTCCGAGAGATACGTAATGAAAGCG
>JALSMF010000023.1 GCA_026987795.1 Bacteroidales bacterium | reverse complement strand
AAGGCGGCTTAAATAATCGACATTACAGGGCAAATTTTTTAGTCTTGACGAGAAAGTTTTGAAATGTTGTAAGGTTAATACCGTTGTAGGTACCAAAACGGCAACCTGCTTATTGTCTGCCGCAGCTTTAAAAGCAGCTCTTATTGCTACCTCTGTTTTTCCGAACCCCACGTCTCCGCATACCAATCTGTCCATCGGTATATCTGATTCCATATCTTTTTTTACGGCTTCTACGGCTGTTTTTTGGTCGGGAGTTTCTTCAAAAATAAATGAAGATTCAAGAGCATATTGTAAATAGCTGTCGGGCGAAAATGCGAACCCTTTTTCTTGTTTTCGTTTTGCATAAAGGGCAATTAGTTCTCTTGCAATGTCTTTTACGCGACTTTTTGTTTTTTTCTTTATATTTTGCCAAGCTGCCGAACCGAGTTTGTATATTTTAGGTTGTTTTCCTTCTTTTCCTTTATATTTTGATATTTTATGAAGATTATGAATATTAACAAGTAATATGTCATTATCTTTGTAAATAAGTCTTATCGCTTCCTGCATTTTTCCTCCTGCATTTACGGTTTGCATACCTCCGAAGCGTCCGATGCCGTGGTCGGAATGCACTACAAAATCTCCTGCCTGCAGGCTGTTAAGTTCTTTTAGAGTAAGGGTTTCTTTATTTTTGTAGTATGTAGCTCCTCTCAATACGAATTTGTGGTATCTTCCGTAAATTTGATGCTCGGTGTAGCAGTTTAATTTTAAATCATTATCGGTATATCCATTGCTTAAAATTCCGTCAGTAACCGTAAACGGATTTTGTAAATATTTTTCTGCATCTTCTTTTTCCGCTGCTTCAATTATTTCCTCCGATTTTAATATTTCTTTAAGTCTTTCAATTTGAGCTGTATTATTCGAAATTACGATGTTTTCGTACCCGTTTTTTTTATAATCAATAAGTTGTTTTGCAAACAGATTAAAATCTTTATTAAGATTCAGATGTTTTTTTGTATTAAAAACAAATGAATGTTGTGTTTTAAAAAAAGATTTTTCGGCAAATTCCAAAGTTTTAAAATCTGAAAATAATTTTAATGTTTTTTCGTAAGAAATCAACTTATTATATTCTTCCGTTTTCGGAATGTTCTTTAATTTGTCAAAAAAAAGAGCAAAATCATCAGACCATATTTTTGTTTTTTCAGGAATAAACTTAAAAAAAGATATTTTATTTTTATCTGCTGTTTTATTATGTATGTCCGGTACGATTGATATTTTGTCGAATTTTGTTTTTGAAAGCTGAGAAACGGTATCAAAACTTCTTATACTTTCGATTTCCTCGTCAAAAAAATCTATTCTGTAAGGATAATCATTCGAGTATGAAAATATATCGACAATGCTTCCTCTTACGGCAAATTGCCCCGGTTCATAGACAAAATCAACTTTCTCAAAACCGTATTCCGTCAGCATTTCTTTTATAAAGTCTAAAGGTACCTCTTCGCCTTTTACTAAATCGAGAGTATTTTTTTTCAGAACATCGTTACTTGTAACTTTTTCGAAAAGGGCTTCAATATAACTTACGACAATGAAAGATTCGTTTTTTAATATACTATCAAGAACTTCCGTTCTCATTATAATACTTCCGTCGTCATTTTTTTTTATATCTTTTCTGAGAACTGACTGTTTATATGAAGACGGAAAAAAAAGAATTTCTTTATCAGGTAAAAGATATTTTAAGTCGTTTTGGAAATAAGCGGCTTTTTCTTTGTCCGAAAATATAAAAAGAGACGGTATTTGCTCGTTTTTTAACAAAGCGGATGAAAAAACAGCCGGAGCAGAGGCATAAAGACCTTTCAGGTGCAGATTTTTTATATTGTTTTTTAAAAAAGAATCTCTGAAAGATTCAAAAACGGGATGATTTATATATGTATCTGAAAAATCGGTGAGTGTCAATTTTATAATATTTTAAGATTCTGCCTTTTTTTAAATTAATACCTGAGTTGAGACGCAGATTTTTTATTTACCGTAAACATTTAAATTCTGCAAAATTAATTTTTTTACCTGAACGGATGCAATAAAAAGGATTGTATATTTTTTCATAAGTTTGCACAGTTAAATAAAAATGAATAACAATAATTTATTATCTGCGTTTTAAATTAAAAAACAGTATTATGTCAGTAAGATTCTTGTTTTTGACTTCTTTCTTATTTATTTCAGGAAATTTGCTTTCTCAATCGTATTTTACGGCAGGCGGAGCAAGATTAGGAACTGATTGGGGCATAACTTTTCAGCAAAAAATATTAAAATATACTACGAGCGAGGTAATATTTCAGTCGAGTTTGGTAAGGGAGGAATTAATGCTGACAGGGCTGATTGAGCATCATTTTCCTGTAGTTACCAAAAGGTTAAATGTTTATCTCGGTGCGGGGGTTCACAAAGGTTTTGTTACGGATAATTCGGTAAATTATGAATCGCCTTACGGAATGAGCGTTGTTGCCGGTGCAGAGTTTACCATAGCCCGTTTCGTTATTTCTTACGATTATAAACCTGCTTTTAATTTTGCCGGCGGAGAAAATTCGTGGTACAGTCAAACAGGTGTTTCCGTAAGATATGTTTTTATAAAACAGAATTTTATAAAAAAGATAAAGCGAAGGAAAGAAAGAGAAAGAAGGAAAAGAGAACGCATAAAAAAAAGAAGGGAGTTATTTGATAAAAAATCTTAAGTTTGCACGATTTTATAAATTATTTAAGATATAAACATCAGCAGTGCCTCAAAAAGTATCTTTTCATACGTTAGGATGTAAATTAAATTTTTCGGAAACTTCCTCAATAGCAAGAGAGTTTTCCGAGAGAGGATTTGAGAAAGTGAAATTCGGAGAAAATTCGGATATTATAGTGATTAATACCTGCACGGTTACCGAAATTGCCGATAAAAAATGCAGGCAAGCCATTAAGAAAGCAAAAAAAAATTCTCCCGATGCTTTTATTGCCGTTACCGGTTGCTATGCACAATCGGATGCGGAAAAAATTGCAGAAATTCCGGGTGTTGATATGGTTTTGGGGATGAATGAAAAATTTAATTTTTTTAAATACGTTGAAACCGTAAAGAAAAGAAAAGAAACAGTTGTTTATTCCTGCGAAACTTCAGATATAGAAAAATTTGACCCGGCATTTTCTTCCGGCGACCGAACACGTTCGTTTTTGAAAATACAGGACGGCTGTGATTATCCGTGCACGTATTGCAAGATACCGAGTGTGAGGGGTAAAAGCAGGAGTAATTCTGTAGCTGAGACGGTTAAACAAGCCGAAATAATTGCCGAATCAGGATTTAAAGAAGTTATATTAACCGGTGTGAATATAGGGGATTTCGGTAAAATATCCGGTGAGACATTTTTTGATTTAATTAAAGCACTTGACAAGGTTGAAGGGATTGAACGATACCGTATTTCTTCGATAGAACCGAATTTAATAACGGATGAAATTATTAGATTTACTGCAGTTTCAGAGAAGTTTTTACCGCATTTTCATATTCCTTTGCAATCGGGCAGCGATAAAATTCTGAAATTAATGAAACGACGTTATAATACGGAATTATTTCGCGATAAAATTGAGAAAATAAATCGTTTAGTTCCGGATGCTTTTGTCGGAATTGATGTAATTACGGGGTTTCCGGGTGAAACAGAAAGTGATTTTGAAGATACTTACCGCTTTTTGGAAAGTTTGAATATTTCATTTCTGCATGTTTTTTCTTATTCGGTTCGTAAAGGCACTCCGGCAGAAAAAATGCCCGGAAAAGTTTCTTCCGCAGAAATAAAAAAAAGAAGTGAAAAATTACATTTTTTATCCTATTTAAAACATTCCGAGTTTTATAAAAAATTTGTCGGAACAAAGCATAAAGTTTTGTTTGAAGGGGCAAAACACGGCAATTCGATGTTCGGGTTTACAGAAAATTATATCAAAGTTGAAACTCCTTATAACTCAAAATTGGTTAATGATATAGTTGATTTTCAAATAACGGGAATTAATGAAGCCGGAAATGCGGAAGGAGAAATATCGGAAAATTAAACTTTTACGACAAAAATAATAATATCGTCTGTTTGTTCTGTGTTTCCTTTCCATTTCAGAAAAACACCTTCAAGAATTTTCTTTTGTTCCTGCATGGGTTTGTCATAAATTTCAATAAGTAATTTTTTAAAGTTTTTAGTTTTAAATTTACTGTTATCTTCTCCTCCGAATTGATCGACATAACCGTCAGAAAAAGTATAAATAATATCGTTTTTTTCAAGTTTAAAACGATGATTTTCAAAGTCTTTTTCTTTAATGTAAATACCGATGGGATTTCGGGTTGCTTTTAATTCGTGCAGTTTGCCTTTTCTGATAATATATGCGGGATTATATGCTCCGGCATATTCTAAAATCATATTTTCATTATCTATAATACAAAGGGCAATATCCATTCCGTCTTTTGATTCGTTATCTTTTCCGGTTTGGCGTAAAGAAGACTTTACTTTTTTACGCAGTTTTCCTAATATTTCAGCCGGTTTGTCAAAACGAGTTTTGTTTACGATTTCGTTTAAGAAAGAAATTCCGAGCATACTCATAAATGCACCGGGTACACCGTGCCCCGTGCAGTCTGCTGCCGCATATACTGTGTGCGAACCGATTTGTTTCAGCCAATAAAAATCACCGCTGACGATATCTCGAGGTTTAAACAGAATGAAGTATTCCGGCAGATGTTTTCGAATAAGTTCTTTCGGAGGTAAAACAGCATTTTGTATTCTGGATGCATATTCAATACTGCTTGTGATATGTTG
>JALSMF010000022.1 GCA_026987795.1 Bacteroidales bacterium | reverse complement strand
ATACTGAAAACGTTAAATCTCAAAAAGCCGATTAATGCTCCGGCAATTACTGCAGACAATAAAGCATACTGATATTCTTCCGCCAAATAAAACCAGATACCTAATATCCCGGCTGCAGAAACTCCTATTCCGGCAGAAAGCCCGTCTATTCCGTCAATTAAATTAAAACCGTTTACTATAACAAGATAGACAAAAATCGTAAGAGGAATACCGAAATACGGTGAAATATGCTCTATACCGAAAAAGCCGTGTAAATTTGTCAGTTGCAAATCCGAAAAAAACGCAATAACAGAAACTGCAAAAATTTGCCCGGTCAATTTTGTTAAAGGAGCTATAACAAGTATATCGTCTTTAATTCCTACAAAAAATAAAATTACGGTTGCGGCAAGAACATATTTTAACTCCGGAACTTGAGAAAAATCCGAAAACAGTAAAACCGAAACCATAAAACCTGAAAAAATTGCCATTCCTCCCAAAGTAGGAACACTTCCGCTGTGAATTGTCCTCTCATTAGGCTCGTCATACAGTTGCTTAAGCAGCGCAACTTTTATTATGGAAGGTATTGATACTGCAGTAATAATCATTGATACCGAAAAAGCAACAATAATCAAATACGGCTCAGATAAATATTCCGGCATAAGACTAAACTTTTATATTGCAAAGTTGACTAAATTTCTTTAAAAAAAATGACAAATCAAGAAATATTTTTCCTTTAGCAAAAATAATACTTAATTTACTGAACAGGACGTTATATAATCAGATAAAGTTGCACAAATGAAAATAACAGTTACAGGAGGTACCGGAATGACAGGCTCATATCTGCTTTATGAGCTGGCAAAAACAAAGAACAAAATAACAGCATTAAAAAGAGATACAAGCAATACGGAAATAACAAAAAAAATATTTTCTTATATTTCAAAAAACGGTAATGAACTTTTTGCAAAAATAAATTGGGTTGAGGGCGATTTATCCGATTACGACTCTGTTGAATCTGCCGTAAAAAATGCAGATTATGTTTATCACACGGCAGCAGCTGTCTCTTTCAAACCCAAAGACCGTAAAAGTATGATTTACAACAATGTTCACGGAACTGAGAATATTGTAAATGCCTGTTTAAATAATTCAGTAAAAAAACTATGCCACGTAAGCTCGGTCGCCGCACTCGGAAATGCTCCGAAAGGCAGCTTGCTCACCGAAGACATCGAATTAACAGATACTGAAAACATATCAGGTTATGCCGTAAGCAAATTTTTATCGGAAAAAGAAGTCTGGAGAGGTATTGCCGAAGGTCTTAATGCTGTTATAGTTAATCCTTCAATAATCCTCGGAACCGGAAATTGGGAAAAAGGAAGCCCCAGACTAATAAAAACAGTTTGGGAGGGAATGAAATATTACACAAAAGGAGTTAACGGCTTTATTGATGTAAGAGATGTTGTTAATATTATGATAAAACTGACAGAAAGTGATATTTCCGGCGAACGTTTTATTCTGAATTCCGAAAATTTAAGTTTCAAAGAAATTTTCGATGAAATTGCAGATAATCTGAACAAAAAAAGACCGCATATTTTTGCCGATTCTTTTATGCTTCACTCTTTAATGTATTTTGATAATTTAAGATATTTAATTTCCGGAAAAGAACCGCGGTTAACAAAGCATACATTGCGGTCGGCACAACAAGAACACGGATGCTCAAATAAAAAAATAAAAAAGTTTTTAAATTATGAATTTATCCCTGTAAAAAAATCAATAAAAGATTTTTGTTCCGTTTTTATTGACGAAATCCAATCAAAATAATATTTTTGCCTTCTGTCTTTATGAAAAAAACCTTATTTCTCATATTACTTTTTTATCTGACCGTAAAACCGGGAAATATCTCTTTCGGGCAAAATCCGTTAAGAACTGACGGAACTGCATTTACAATTCCGATAAAAAAATTAGAGTTGAGTTTATTTCGTCCTGCAAAATTCGGGATAAGCAAAAAAGATGAAGTTTCTATGCATCCCGCAGGAGTTTTTGTATTACCCCATATTTTTTATAAAAGACGTTGGGTTAAATTTGACCTGTTCGGAAGACATTTTCAATTCTCATCCAAGCACGGGCTTTATTACCCGAAACCTGCACTTAATCTTAATCAGCGTCTTCCCTTCTCTTTTACAAAATATGAACCCGAATCGGCAACGGTTCCGGGCAGGCTCGCATTTCAAAGTGAAATACTTGTCAGTCATTTTCTGCACGAGCCCGACCATTGCAGCCCCGGAGATTATCTGATTACCGGAAAATTAGGATTTAAATATTCTTTTAATTTATCCGACAGCGAACATCCCCTGATATACCAATCAATATTATACAGAGAAACAGCCGTTCTTATTCCCGGATTTATTTGGTATTCAGGAATTCAGCTTGACGGACATATAAATTTTACGTTTAACTATTTTGCAGACTTAAAATGGTATGCCTACGGATTTGTTAATGATTACTCAATAGAAAGCAAGTTCGGAATTTACGGATATTCAGGAAGACATTTGAGCGGATTTGCGGGATTAAAATTCGCATACTCTTCAATCCCGGACAAGAACAGATTTCTCGTTATGCCCATTGCAGGACTTTCTTACTTTATAGATTTCAGAAAAAGACGCAAAAGCGGGACAGATTTATTCGGCAGAAAAAAACCTTTTAAGCACGATAACTCCTTAGACAGAGACGATAAATACTATGAAGAACTTGAAAAGAGAGAAAGTCTAAAAGACAGTATTCAATAATGCTTCGGCAATAATTAAATCTTCACGATTTGTTATTTTAATATTTTCTCGGTTTCCTTTCACAAGAAATATTTTATTCCCTGCATTCTCAAATACACTTGCATCATCCGTAAACCACTCCTTATATCCTGATTCATAAGCTCTTTTAAGACCTTTCAAGTTAAAAACCTGAGGAGTTTGAATTTCCTTGTAAACATCTCTGTTTACGGCAAAATTGTTATTTTCGTCTGTTTTTCTTAATGAAAAAACAATATCGCAACAAGCAACCGCATTACCTTTTTTTTCAGCCGTTTCAAAAGCAGAGGCTATCGTATTGCTGCTGACTAAAGGACGAACTCCGTCATGAACGGCGACTGTTCCTTCTCCGGAAATTACATCTAAAGCATTTTTGACAGAATGAAATCTGGTTTTTCCTCCTGAAACAATTCTGTGTTTAATTATAAATTTATATTCCCTGCAAAGTCTTGTCCAGTGCTCAATAAATTCTTCAGGCAAACTTATAATTATATTAATATTTTTATCAAAAAAATAAAAACGGTTAACGGTGTGCATCAAAACAGGCAATCTGCCGAGTTTTAAAAACTGTTTGGGAATATCGGTATTCATACGTGTTCCCGAACCTCCCGCCGTTATAATAACATATTTGCTCACTTATATAAATATTCTGATTTTAACTGCAAAATAACACAATTTTTCGGCAAATAAAACATATTTAATTTTTTAAACCGTCAAAAATATTAAACCTCTTCAGTATTATATTTTTTATACAAGACAAATAGCAAAATATTCTTTATCTTTGTCGGCTGAATTTGAATAAAAATTTTATAATGGACGATTATAAATATCTTAATAACATTAATTCACCTGATGACCTTAAAAAAATAAAATACGAAGACCTTATAGCAGTATCAAAAGAATTAAGGCAGTACATTATCGATGTTGTATCTTCAAGTCCCGGACATTTTGCTTCCAGTCTCGGAGTTGTTGAACTGACAGTAGCTCTTCATTATGTTTTCAACACCCCCTACGATAAAATAGTGTGGGACGTTGGACACCAAGCATACGGACATAAAATACTTACGGGAAGAAGAGATGCTTTTTGCACAAACAGACAACTTGGGGGTATTTGCGGTTTTCCGTCAATTTTTGAAAGTGAGTATGATGCTTTCGGAGTAGGACACTCATCTACTTCAATTTCGGCAGCTCTCGGAATGGCAGTTTCGTCCTGCCTTAAAGGCGAAGAAGACAGGCACATAGTTGCAGTAATAGGCGACGGTGCCATGACCGGAGGTTTGGCTTTTGAAGGAATGAATAATGCAGGCGTACAAAACTCAAATCTGCTCATTATTCTGAATGACAACAATATGTCTATAGATCCTAACGTAGGAGCTTTCAATCAATACTTACTTGACATAACCACGTCAAAAACATACAATAAGGTTAAAGACGAAGTATGGAACACACTTGGTAAAATAAAAAAATTCGGACCGAACACTCGTGCTTTTATTCAAAAAGTTGAAGGCAGCATAAAGTCTTTGATTATGAAACAAAGCAATATGTTTGAAGCAATGAATTTAAGATATTTCGGTCCGGTAAACGGACATGACGTAAATCAGCTTGTTAAAATTTTAGAAGACTTAAAAGACATAAAAGGACCAAAATTACTCCATGTTCTGACAAAAAAAGGAAAAGGTTTTGAAGCTGCCGAAAAAGACCAGACGACATGGCACGCACCCGGAAAATTTGATAAAAAAACAGGAAAAAGAATCACTGTAAAATCAGACAAACCACAACCTCCGAAATTTCAGGATGTATTCGGACACACACTTGTTGAACTTGCCGAAAAAAACAAAAAAATTATAGGCATAACACCTGCAATGCCTTCGGGTTCCTCAATGAAAATTATGATGGAAGCAATGCCTGACAGAGCTTTTGATGTCGGAATTGCCGAACAACACGCTGTTACTTTCTCGGCAGGACTTGCCGTTGACGGAATGTTACCGTTTTGTAACATATACTCTACATTTATGCAACGTGCTTACGACCAGG
>JALSMF010000021.1 GCA_026987795.1 Bacteroidales bacterium | reverse complement strand
AAATTAAAGCGGTTATAGGCGGCAAAGTGTATAAAAAAAATAAAGAAACCGGCGATTATATAAGAAAAGGAGATATTATTGCCGAAATCGGAAGTCCTGATAAAATTTATGCTTTGCTTAATGTTGACGAAAACAATATTTCAAAAATCAAACTAAACCAAAATGTTGTAATAGAACTAAATACAAACAAAGGCAAATTATACGATGCCGTAATAACGGAAATATACCCTTCATTTGACGAAAAAACACAGTCTTTTTATTGTAAAGCGGAATTTAAAGACTCATTAGACTTTAAAATTTCGGGAACACAACTGCAAAGCAACATTATTATTGAAAACAAAAAAAATGTGTTGGTTATTCCGCGTGATTATCTCGGCTACGGAAATAAAGTAATACTGAAAGATTTCGGCGAAAAAACAATAAAAACCGGCTTTATATCAAACAACCGGGTTGAAGTAACAGAAGGGTTAACCGAAAAATCTGTTTTATTACCCGTTAATTCAAAATAATATGAAATTTAACGTAAATACGGATATTGCTTTAACACACCTGCTTACAAGAAAAAAGCAGACTGTTATTGCCTCTATGGGAGTTACCGTAGGTATAGGAATATTTATTTTTATGATATCATTAGTTGTCGGTTTTAATAAAGATTCCGACGAAAGTATTTTTAAGTCCGTTCCGCATTTAAGAATTTATCAGGAAGATGAGATTTGCAAACCTTTAATTCCGGAAGAGAACACTTCATTTTTGCCGATTATTATAAACCCTAAAATTTCAAACCTGTCAAATACATTAATTAATCCCGACAAAATAATTTCTGATTTAAAAAAACAAGAAGATGTCGTAAATGTTACAAGGCAAATTTCCGCAAACATATTTTACAATAACGGAAAATCCCAAATAAACGGACTTGCTTCGGGCGTTGATATTATTGAAGCAAACAAAATGTTCGATATTAAATCAACAATGCTTGCCGGAAACATAAAAGACCTTCAAAGCAATCCTAACGGTATTATTATAGGTGCAGGAATAGCAGACAAATTAAATATCAGAATCAATGATTACATAAGTATAATATCATCTGTAGGTATCGGGAAAGTTTTAAAAGTTGTAGGTATATTTAAAACAAGCAACTCATCAATCGACGATACAAAATCTTATATTAATTTGGCAATAGCCCAACAGCTTCTGAGGCAAAGTTCAAGTTATGTTACCGACATATACGTCAATATTACAAATCCGGACAAAGCCCCTTTGTATTCAGAAAAGTTTTCGGCATTAACCGGTTATAAAGCAGAAGATTGGCAATCGGCAAACGAATCCACAATGGCTAAAAAGCAAACCCGTAAAGTTATGTTCGGCTCAATTTCGTTTGCAATTTTATTGGTTGCCGCATTCGGAATTTACAATATCATTAATATGACAATTAATGAAAAAATGAACGATATAGCAATTTTAAAAGCAACCGGTTTTTCAGGAAAAGACGTTATGAATATTTTCATAAAAGAAACTTTAATAATAGGAATAACGGGTACTGTTTTCGGATTGCTTGTCGCAACGGTTTTAATACATTTTTTAAGTAAAGTTTATATAGGCGGCGATGTCGGCTATTTTCCCATTGATTTTGAAAAAAACGTTTACATATCCGGAGCAATAATAGGTATGTTTATAACACTTGCAGCCGGCTTTATACCGGCACGTAATGCCGCAAAAGTTGACCCTATAGAAATATTTAAACGATAATGAAAAAAGACAAACAAATAATTTTAAGAGCAGAAAACCTTGTAAAATATTATTACGAACCCGTAAAATTTCAAGCACTGAAATCAATATCTTTCAAAGTTTACGAAGGCGAATTTCTTTCGGTAGTAGGAAAGTCAGGCTGCGGAAAAACAACAATGATGTATATCCTTTCAACTATGGATACCGATTATGAAGGCGAATTATTTATTTCGGGCGAAAAAGTTACAGGCAAAAAAAATGATTATCTTGCCGACATACGAAACAAACATATCGGGTTTGTATTTCAGTTTCATTATCTTCTGCCGGAGTTTACCTGCCTTAAAAACGTAATGATACCCGCTTTAAAATTAAATAAATATTCTTATAAAGAAGTAGAACAAAGAGCTTATGAAAAACTTGAACTCCTCGGAATAAAAGAACAGGCACATAAGCAGGCATCAAAAATATCCGGCGGTCAGCAACAACGAGTTGCTATTGCAAGAGCATTAATCAACGACCCTAAAATAATTATGTGCGATGAACCTACCGGAAATTTGGACAGTAAAAATACGAATATTGTAATTGATATTTTCAAAAAATTAGCAAATGACTACGGACAAACCATTATTGCCGTTACACACGATAAAGATTTTTCCGACAAATCGACAAGGACAATGGAAATGAAAGACGGCGAAATATTAAGCCACGGCTGGTAAGTTTTAAATCCTGAAAATTAGGAGTGTGTATTCTTTTTTCGGCAGGTAAAACTTTGCGTTACAGAGATTTAATCTTTACATAATCAATTAACAGATTTATTTTATCATCTGCAAGTCCGTATTTTTTTAAAATATCTCCGTCTTCTTTAATTGTCTCTTCCACCGTTTTAATATTCTCTTTTTCGGCAGCTTTCACATACATTTCGACAGCTTCCGAATTCTTTTTTTGCGAAATAAGTAAATGCCCGTAATTTATAAAATCATAAACCGTAGGATTTTCCTTCAGAAGTTTTTTATAATAAGACTCGGCAGTATCAAATTTACCGACAACAAACGAGCACCAAGCCAAAGGTCGCATAATGGTCTTATTATCAGGCTTATAATATTCAACCTTAAAATATTTTTTAAGAGCATTTTCATAATCTCCCGAAGCTAAATAGCAGTGTCCTATATTTGCCTGAATCTGAAGATTCTCCTCATCTTCTTTTTCTGCCTGTAAATAGTATTTCAGAGCCTCTTCAAAATTTTGCAGTTTCCGGTTACAAAAAGCTATTTTTTTTATAAGCCAAGGAGAAGAATCTCTTATTATTTCAGCTTTTTTATAAAAATCTAAAGCTTTTTTGTAATTTTTGTTTTTTTGATAGCAAAAACCTGTTTTTTCAAAGCGTTTTGCTTCTTTTTTCAGGTCATCAAATTTCAGTTTTTCTAATATTTCGGCTGCATCGGCATAAAAACCCTTTTTGAAATTAAGTTCGGCAATTTTTTCCGTAACTTTTTCATCTTTCACTAAAATACTGTATAACTTAGTATTATGTATGTCTAAATCTGTTTCAAAAATATCTTCAATATCATTCTTTAAAGGGTGCAACTTAAAAAATCTGTATAAATCCTGAATATATTGAATAAAAATATGCTTGTCCTCGGTTTCCTTATTCAGCAATTTATCTTCATCCGTAATTTCCTGCATCTGCTTACTTTCTTGTTTAAACAGTTCCGTAATCATCTTTTTTTGAGTTGCAGGCATCATTCCTATATTGAAGCAAAAAGAATATTTATCCGAATTACAAATAAAAGCAGAACGTTCAAGCCCTTCAACAAAAGTTTTAAAATCAAAATCGTCTTCTGTATCGGAAAAAATATTTTTTATATCTGAATTTTCCGGATAAAACGGCATAAACCAGTTGGCAGTCTGTCTGAAAAACGGAAAATTTTTAAATTGAGCGAAAGCACTCATAAAAACATCAGAACCCTCCATCTGCATTTTAGAAAAATCCGCCATTTTATCTAACAACTCCGGAGCATCATCAAATATTTCCTCCCAATCAGGATTTAAATCTTCTGTAAGTCCTTCGGAAATTATGTCGTCTAAATTTAATTTATCCTGAATTTTCGGACGAAATTTTTGCATCTCCGGAATAATTTCGTCTTGTAACTTTCTTGACAATTTTTCAGTTTCTCTTGAACGAATAATCTGATATATAATCTCTTCCGTGTGCTTGGAAATTCCTTCATCTTTACTTATTGAGTTAAGTTTGGCAATTAAACCCGGGTAAAAACCCAATCTTTCATCATAAATATATGCCACCAGAAGTATTCCTACTAAAGCTCTGTTCCAAACACCCGGTTTATCGGCATCATAAAAATCAAAAAGTGCATAAAACTTCATCTCATCAAAATGACGCAACAAACTTATAGTAAGAGCACTGACAATAACACTCGATTCGTGGTAATACAACTTCCCGGATGCCGAATATTTTTTTATAACCGAGTAATCTTCCTCATCAAGATAATCAGAAAGCCACAGGATAAAGAAAAGTTTATGCAATTTAAGTTTTCTGTCTTCTCTTTCGGGAGGTAAATTACAATTTACCAAATCAATAAGTTCGGTTGCGGGAGTTATTTTATTATTTTTAATTTGCTCGTTAAGAAGCTGTCTTTGTGCAGACAGTTTGTTTCTGCCGGCAAGTTTCAGTAAATATTCTGATTTAACG
>JALSMF010000020.1 GCA_026987795.1 Bacteroidales bacterium | reverse complement strand
TACCTTACTGCTCCAACAGAACTATAAAAATACGGAAGAAATGTCATATCCCGTTATAAAAAAACTGGCAGAACATACCGAAGTCGAGCAAGCGGGTATTTTTATTCTGAAAAAGAAAAAAGATAAAGAAATATTACACTTAGAAGCTGCATATGCATATGATAAAAAGAAACTTTTAGATACAGAAACAGAAATAGGCGAAGGCTTGGTAGGAAAATGTGCTAAACAACAAAAAATGATGCGAATTGACGACTTACCGGAAGGCTATACCTATATAGGTTCCGGACTGGGCGAAGACACCCCGAAATCTCTCCTGCTTATGCCGCTTATATACGAAAAAAAATTACTCGGAGTTCTCGAAATTGCATCATTAAAGAAAATACCCGATTATAAAATCAATTTTCTGAATGTAATAGCGGAAAGAATAGCTGCGGAAATTCACAACATAAATACAAAAAAATTAACGGAAAAACTCGCTGAAGACTACAAAAAACAATCCGAAGAGCTTGCTGAAAAAGAAAAACAATCAGAAGAAAAAATATCACAACTCACAAAAGAAAAACAAAATCTGAAAAATAAAATTGCTGAAATTGACGAAAATATTGCCCGAATTTTTATTACATCAGACGGAAAAATTATAAACGTAAACAAAGCTGCCGAAGAAATATACAAAATAAAACAAGCCGACATTATCGGCAAACCGTTAAATACATTTACAAAAAACCAAACAGACTTTTCCGAAATTTTACAAAAAATATTAAAAAATCAAACAATCTCTCTGAAATATACTCGTAATAATAATAAAGAAGAAATAACAGAAAAATATATCCCGGTTAAGTCCGAAAATGAAAAAATTGAGAAAATTCTTTTAATCAGCATATTAACCGAAATAAAATAAAGCTCGAACTATGAAGAAAATATTCGGAATATTACTGCTTTTATCTGCATTTTTTGTAAGCAATGCCGAAATTTGTAAAATTTACGGAAATGCAGGAACATATGCGGAAGAAACACTTCGCCTCTATACTTTCTCTGACTATATAACAATGACAAAAAAAATTATAGCCGAAAGCAAAGTCGACGAACAAGGATATTTTACTTTCACTATTGAAACCGACGAAACATTTGAAGCATTTCTTGATTTAGACGTATTCATAGGATACATTATAGTCGAACCCGGCAAAGAACTTAAAATTGTCTTGCCCAAAAAAACGATAAGACGTCGCGAAGACATTATGAACCCCTACTTTAAACCTTACGAATTTTATATCAGGATATTAAACGATGACAATACAGTTACGGCAGCAATGAAAAAATTTGATGCATTATACGAATCGGCAGTAAAAACAATTTTTAAAAATCCTAAACATATAAACCCCGGGCTTACAGAAAAACAAATTCAGGCAATTAACGACAGTACCGCATTTTGTAAAAATCAATTTTTCCTCAACTACAAAAAATATAAATTCCTTGAACTCAAACAAAATGCAATTTACAAAAACAAGAAAGCCGTTGTTCGAAAAAACTTTAACGGAAATCCCGTTTTGTATAAAAACCCTGCTTACAACAAACTCTTAAAAGAAAACCTCGGAACCGTTCTGTTTGAAACCTACGGAGACACACTTTTTAAACTTCTCGGAATGAGAGCAGGTTGGAATATGATGAGCAAAACATTGGCAAGCTCTGACTTGTGCAGCGATACTGAATTCAGAGAATATTTTTTGTTCATAAATCTTTACAGAGAATTTTACAAAAACACGATATATAAGAGCAATATAATCAGCACCTTATACGCAGCTAAGAGATATATTAAAAACGAAAATACACTAAGAGCGGTAAAAAACTTTTTAGACAACTCTTCAAATCTTATGGCAGGAAATGCAAGTTTAGACTTCCGCCTGCCCGACAACGAAACATATATGCACAGCCTGTCAGACTACAGAGGAAAATTCGTATATCTCGGTTTCTTCTCCGTTGAAAGCTACACTTGTAAAAAAGACATTTTACTTCTCTCATCACTGGCTAAACAAAGAAAAGACCTGCTGAAAATAGTTCTTGTTTTTAAAGAAAATAATACCGAAAAAATCAAAAAATTCCTAAAAAACATTGACACAAAAGACATTACAATTTTGCACGATGACGGAGGTGGTAAAATTATTGACGAATACAACGTGTATGTTTATCCTACATATTTTTTAATAAACCCCGAAGGCAGGCTGTCCCTGATTTCAGCTCCCGGACCTGCAGAAAATTTTGAAGCCGCATATTTCAAAATAAAACAAGAGTGGAGAATTAAACAAATAAGAAAAAACAATAAAAATTAAATATATGAAAAAATTAAGCCTGTATCTTTTTATTACCGTAATTGCTCTTTCTTTAACGTCTTGCAGCGATACTTACAGAAACTTTCAGTCCGTAGAAGGTCTGAAATGGTTTGATAATGACGTTAAAACATTTAACGTAAACATTCCCGAAGACGGAAACTATGATTTATTTTTTGCAATGCGACACTCAACAGGATATCCGTTTACAACAATTAAAGTTGAAATAGAACAAACCACCCCGCAAAACAAAACATTTATAAAAAATGCAGAATTTCCCGTTACGGACGAAAACGGAAAATACTTAGGAAAAGTTGCCGGACAGTTATGGGATATTGAACACAGCTTTGACGAAAACGTTTTTCTTAAAAAAGGCAAATACATTTTTAAAATACGCCATACAATGAATAATAATCCTGTAATTTTAGTTATTGACATAGGCTTAATAGTAAGAAAACATAAAAACTGATAGCCTCTGAACAACACCTCTCTGCAAAATCCTCCAAAAACAAAGTATTTCATTTCCTGTAATACTTTTTTATCTTTGCACCCAAAATAACGCTATATGTTTGAATACATCACAGGCTCAATAACCGAAATAACTCCGACCTACGTTATTGCAGAAACAGGCGGAGTAGGATATTTTATAAACATCTCACTGCAAACACATTCAAAAATAAACAATAAAGAAACTTTTAAAATTTACATTCACCAAATTATTCGTGAAGACACCAATGCTTTGTTCGGTTTTGCAGATAAAACAGAAAGAGAAATTTTCAGACTTCTTATTTCCGTTTCCGGAATAGGAGCTAATACAGCAAGAATTATGCTGTCCTCGCTTTCGGCAAATGACGTTAAAAAAGCAATAAGAACCGATGATGCCGCAACCTTTCAAAGCATAAAAGGAATAGGAGCAAAAACAGCACAAAGAGTTATTATAGACCTGAAAGATAAAATAAATAAAGCAGAAACAGACGATGAAACCGCCGGTTCATTCACAAACAATTTACCCGATGAAGCAACTGCTGCACTAATAATGTTAGGGTTTCCGAAAATAAAAGCAGAAAAAGCAGTAAAAAAAGTTTATGCGTCAAACTCCGAACTGTCCGTTGAAGAAATTGTAAAAAATGCACTAAAAATACTATAATTTCGTTTCTCTGAATATAAATTGCCTATGATACAAAAACTACTCTTAAAATCTTAAAACTCATTCAACGGTGAAGTCAATATCAAAGCCTGTAATTAAAGGAGTTATAATAATTGTAAGTTTTTTTTCCGTAGTTTCTTTTTCATCATCACCCTATAAAGACTCAGGAAAAATAAAATTTATTCCCGGCATAAAGGATACAGTCCCCGAGGATTCTCTTATTTTTCCGTTTGAAGATTATATTAATGACCCGCTTTCCGTCAGAAAAACTTCACCCTTATTTCTCAAAAACCCGTCAACAATAAAATCTTTTGTAAAATACGACCCTAAAACCGGAAAATTTGTTTTTTACGATAAAATCGGAAACTTTAATTATCGGAACCCTTATTATATGTCTTTCGATGACTTTATACAATACAGCAATAAAGCCGACATTCACAAATACTGGATGGAACGCTCGGCTCTTGAAAACATAAAAGGAGAAAACAGCCTGGTTGACAGGCTTGTAAACAAAAACCTCATAGTTCCCATTCAAGGTTTTGATAAAATATTCGGCAGCAATACAATAAATATAAAACCGCAGGGAACGGCAGAACTTATCTTCGGTCTCAAAATTAACAATAATGAAAATCCGGCACTTACAAAAGACCTGCAAAAAAGCGTTAATTTCGACTTTGATATGAATATAAAAATGGGGGTTGCAGGACAAATAGGAGACAAAATGCGTCTCGGCATAAATTTCGATACCGATGCAACTTTCGAGTTTGAAAACAATGCTAAATTAGCCTACGAAGGCAAAGAAGATGAAATAATTCAAAAAATAGAAGCCGGAAACGTTACAATGCCTCTCTCCGGCTCACTTATTACCGGAAGCCGCAGCTTATTCGGACTCAAAACAGAACTTAAATTCGGAAACCTCTACGTAACAAATGTTTTCTCACAACAAAAAGGAGAAAGTAAAACAATAGAAGTATCGGGCGGAGCCACAACAACTCCCTTTGAAATTACCGCAGACAATTATGATGCAAACAGACACTATTTCATCTCCCAATATTTCAGAGACAGATACGATGAAGCTCTCAAAAACCTGCCTGTTATAAGCTCTAATATAAACATAAGAAGAATAGAAGTTTGGGTAACAAACAGAACCGGAAAATTCGATAATTCCAGAAATATTGTAGCCTTTACCGATTTAGGAGAAAACTCTCAACACATATACTCTGCCAATTTCACGACAACAGCACAACAAATACCGGACAACGGCACCAACAGTCTTTATTCGGAAATGGTAAACCAAGCAGGCTTAAGAGACATCTCCAACGTAAGCACAATTCTTTCGACATATCCTGATTTTGAAGCCGGTGATGATTACGAAAAAGTCCAAAATGCACGTATGCTCACATCTTCAGAATATACCTTTAACCCTACTCTCGGATATATTTCTTTAAATTCTGCACTCAACAATGATGAGGTGCTTGCTGTTGCTTTTGAATATGAAAACACTTCTGACGGTAAAACATATCGCGTAGGCGAATTTTCAAACGAAGAACCTGCTGCTCCCGATGCTTTATTTCTCAAACTTTTAAAACCGACCATCCTTTCCGTTGAAAATCCGACTTGGAATTTAATGATGAAAAATGTCTACTCCATAAATGCATATCAGGTCAGCAGCCAAGACTTCAAACTTGACATAATGTACCGAAACGACAAAACCGGCTCATCAATAAATTATTTACCGGCAGGAGAAATTCAGGGACAAATATTACTGCAGGTTATGGGGCTTGATAATCTTAACAAAAACAATGAGCCCGGAGCAGACGGATATTTTGATTTCATAGATAAAATAACCATAAATGCTTCTAACGGAAAAATATTTTTCCCTGTAACAGAACCTTTCGGAAACTATCTTAAAGAAAAAATAACAGGAGGCAGCACCGACCCCGAAATTAACAGAATTGCAGAACAATACGCATTCACCGAACTATATGATGAAACACAAAATCAGGCAATACAAAGAGCCGAAAAAAATAAGTTTTTTTTAAAAGGAGAATATCGCTCGGGGGGCGGTTCTGAAATAAACCTCAACGCAATGAACATTCCCGAAGGTTCGGTTACCGTAACCGCAGGAGGTGCCGTACTTGTTGAAAATCAAGACTACACCGTTGACTACAACCTCGGAAGAGTTACAATAATAAACCAAAGTTTGCTGGAATCCGGCACTCCGATAAAAATTTCACTTGAAAGTAACTCAATGTTTGCCATAGGAACAAAATCAATGATAGGTACTCATTTTGATTACAGACTTTCTGACAATTTCAATATCGGGGCAACCGTTATGCACTTGCACCAAAAACCGCTTACGAGTAAAGTTAACATAGGAGATATTCCTGTTTCAAACACTATTTGGGGAACAAATATAAATTTCAATCAAGAAGTTCCGTTTTTAACAAATTTTGTCGATAAATTTATCCCTTTCGTAAAAACAAAAGCAAAATCCAACATAGACTTTTCCGGAGAATTCGCTCAACTTATACCCGGACACCCTAAAATACTCGGAGACGAAGGCTTCGCTAATATTGACGATTTTGAAGGAGCTAAAGTAACAATAGACCTAAAATCACCTTCCCGATGGAAAATATCAAGTACGCCTCAAGGTCAGCCCGATTTATTTCCGGAAGCCCAATTTTCAAACGATTTAAGATATGGATATAACAGAGCAAAATTAGCATGGTATAATGTAAACAGAGACTTTTTAACAGGAGCGGGTTCTTTAAGCTACCTTACAAATGATGATTTGTCCGATCACAGAGTCAGAGAAATTCCGGAACAGGAAATTTTCCCGAACAGAGACCCGCAAAACGATATTCCGCAATTTTTATATGTTCTTAATTTAGCATATTACCCGGAAGAAAAAGGACCATATAACTTTGACACACCATCCGGCGAACCCGGGATATCATCCGGAATAAACCAAGACGGTAAACTGCTGAACCCGCAAACACGTTGGGCCGGAATATCTCAATCTTTAACAACAAATGATTTTGAGGAAGCAAATATTGAATTTATAGAGTTCTGGATGCTTGACCCCTTCATTTACGACCCTGATCACAGCGGCGGAGATATATATTTTAACCTCGGGAGTATATCCGAAGATATTTTAAGAGACTCAAGGCAAGCATTTGAAAACGGCATGCCCACAACTTCAAATATTATAAACGTTGATACAACAGTATGGGGAAGAGTTCCTGTTCTGCCCCGTATTACAGACGCTTTTGCCACAGAACCTGCAGATGCAAGACAATATCAGGACGTAGGACTGGACGGACTCTCCGACGAAGACGAAAATTCTTTCTTTGCAGACTACCTGCAAAGCATTGCCGACAATTACGGAACAGGCTCAAAAGCATACCAAGACGCATTGAACGATCCTTCCAACGATGACTATCTCTTTTTCAGAGACCCTTCATACGATGAACAACAAACAGGAATATTAGACCGATACAAAAAATACAATAATCAGGAAGGAAACTCTTTTTCAACAGGCGATTTAGTAACTGCAACAGAATTAAGACCCGACATGGAAGACATAAATCGCGACTATACCTTAACCGAAAATGAAGCATATTTTCAGTATCGGGTGCATCTGACACCTTCAGATATGCAAATAGGAGAAAACTATATTACCGATATTAAAGAAACTACCGTAAGATTAAGAAATGAAAATGAAGAAACGGTAAGGTGGTACCACTTCAAAATTCCTCTTGACAGTTATCAAAAAAGAGTCGGTCAAATAGCAGATTTTAAATCAATTCGTTTTATTCGTTTATTTATGAAAGACTGGGAGCAGGAAATTGTTTTACGATTTGCTCAACTTGACTTAGTCAGAGGCGATTGGCGTAAATACAGATTATCTATGCTCGAAGGAACCGAGGGAGCAGGAACCCCGGAATATACAGATGCATCTCTTGACGTAAACACTGTTAACGTAGAAGAAAACTCTTCAAGACAGCCCGTCAATTATATACTTCCTCCGGGAGTTACAAGAGAAATATCTCCCGGTAACCCTTATCTGCAACAACTTAATGAGCAAGCAATTTCTCTTAAGGTATATAATCTCAGCGACGGAGATGCAAGAGCCGCCTACAAAAATGCAAGTCTTGATGTCAGACAATATAAAAAAATTCAAATGTTTATACACGCCGAAGCAATTGAAGGAGAAGTGCTTAACGACGACGACCTTTGTGCTTTCATAAGACTTGGTTCTGATTATAAAGAAAACTATTACGAATACGAAATACCATTAAAACTTACCGAGCCGGGTTATTACGACGGAACACTCGGAAGTCCAGACCGCGAACTTGTATGGCGTCCGGAAAATATGCTTGACGTAGATTTTGAAATTTTTCAGGCATTAAAACAAGAACGAAACAAAAAAATACATGACGGCGTATCAATAAACTTATCCTCCGAATACTCAAAATATACAGATGAAACAGGAAGAAGAGTCAGCATTACCGGAAACCCTAATCTGAGTAATATCAGAACGATTATGATAGGTATCAGAAACCGCAAAAAAGAAAACAACATATTACCTGACGACGGCTTACCGAAATCAATAGAAGTATGGATGAATGAACTAAGACTTGCCGGATTTAATGAGCAAGGAGGCTGGGCTGCCAGAGGTCGCCTGCAGGCAAATCTTGCCGACTTTTCCACGCTTGCTCTTTCCGGAGAATACAGCACCCCGGGTTTCGGCGGCATTGAAGAAACCGTAGACCAAAGGCAACAATCCACCGATTTTAATTATGACTTCTCCGCAAGCACTGAATTGGGAAAATTTTTTCCGAAAAAATACGGAATACGCATCCCTCTGTATTTCGGATATTCAGAATACAGAAGTAACCCTGAATACGACCCCCTGAATCCCGACATAAAAATGACGGCAACATTAAGCAATCTTACTCAAAAAGAAAAAAATGAATTCTTGAAAATAAGCCAAGATTACGTTAAAAGAAAATCTGTAAACCTCACAAATATCAGAATATCAGGAAACCGAGAAAAAAAATCAAAAAATCAAAATTCGGAAAAAAATAACAAAATCAGACCGGGCTCTAAAAACAATACGGGAAGACGTAAAACCCCCGCTTGGGCAATATCTAACTGGACAGCAAGCTACGGCTACAACGAACTTTTTTCAAGAAACATAAACACCGAGCACAACCTCCTGAAAATACATACAGGAGCATTGGCATACAATTATAATATAACACCTAAAAACATAAAACCGTTTTCAAAAGTTAAACTGTTCAGAAAAAAAGCTTTCAGAATAATTAAAGATTTTAACTTTTACTACGCCCCCTCAATGATTGCTTTCAGAACAGACATAAGAAAATCATACAATGAAATTTTACTTCGTAATATTGACAATGCCGACGTTCTGATTGACGAAACTTTCGACAAGCAATTTACATGGAACAGAACTTACGATATTAAATATAATCTTTCAAGAAACTTAAAATTTACATACAGTGCCAATAACCAGGCATGGGTAGGCGAGCCGGAAGGAAAAATAGACAAAACCGATGAGCAAAAATGGAACGATTATAAAAACAGCGTTGTTGACAGTTTAAGAAATTTCGGCAGAACAACGGATTTTCATCAGAAGTTAAACGGAACGTGGAATATTCCGATAAACCAACTCCCGATGCTTGACTGGGTAAACGCAAACGTAAGATACGATGCCGATTATTTTTGGACAATAGGACCCAGAACTCAAGATTCAACGGTAAATCTCGGAAATACAATCAGAAATAATCAAAGAATACAATTCTCGACACAAGCAAATTTCAGCAGGATATACAGAAAAGTTAAATTTCTTAAAAACGTTGACAATAAATTTAAGGGAAGCAAAAAAAAGGCAAAAAAGAAATTTAAAAACGTTAAATTCTCAAAAAATAACGTAACACTTAAAAAGAACAAACCCAGAAGTATTGTCCACAATCTGAAAACAGAAAACGTAAAACTCACGGCAAAAGACCAAAACAATAAAGAAATAAAAGGCAGAACCGAAATTGTTAACGAAAATAAAGTCAAATTTTATCCCGAAGAATCAGCAAAGAAAGTAACGATAGAGATAAACGGAAAAAAAGAAGTAAAAGAAAACTTTCTCAGAGTATTGTCTGATTACACGCTTTACGCTTTAATGTCCGTAAGAAATATTTCCTTAACCTACTCGGAAAATAACGGAAGTATCATTCCCGGATATATGAAAAAATCAAACTATCTGGGTTTTGAAAATTTCAGTTTCAACGACCTTAACAATAATGCACCGGGATGGAAATTCATTACCGGAATTCAGGAAAGTGATTTTGCATCAAAAGCTGCAATTAACGGATGGCTGTCGGGAGACACCCTGCTTAACTCACCCGTTATTCAAAACAATGACGTAACATATAACTTCAAAGCAACACTGAAACCGATAAAAGGTTTAAGAATAGATGTAAGTGCCGACAGAAGAGAAAGCAAACAAAACAGAGAATTTTGGGTAACTGACGGCTACGGCAATTTAAACGCACAAAACCAATCACAAAGCGGTTCGTTTTCAATGAGCTTTTTAAGCATAAAAACAGCTTTCGACAAAATAACAGACTCGACATATAACTCAATAACCTACAACCGTTTTTTAGATTACCGACTGGATATTGCCGACCGACTTGCAGACGAAAGAATCGCAGAGGGGATCGCTTACGACAGAAACATTCTGAACAATGACACACTGCCTGCCGACAATTACATAAATCAATTTCCTTACGGATACAGTCCTACATCAAGAGAAATAATGCTGCCTGCATTTTTAGCTGCATATTCCGGAAAAGACGTAAATAAAGCCGGGTTAGAAATGTTCCCTCTCATTCCTTTCCCTAATTGGCGACTGAAATACGACGGGCTTACATATTATGATTTCATAAAAAAATATCTGAAACGCGTAACCGTAAACCACGGATACCGCTCAAGCTATACCGTATCATCTTACCAATCAAACTCTGCATTTACGGAAATAGGGAGCACCGGATTTACTGACATTCAGGACGAACTTACCGGAACTTATTTTGTCTCGGAATATTTTGTTGACGCTGTTATGATAGACGAAAAATTTACACCTCTCATAGGAATTGATATGCGATGGAAAAATGATATGTCAACAAGAATAGAATACAAACAATCCAGAAACCTCACGCTCAACTTCGGAAACAATACATTAACCGAATTATTACGCAAAGAATATGTATTCGGGTTCGGGTATAAAGTCCCTGATTTGGAAATACCTATGATGATACAAGGCAGTCAAAAACTTTTTAAAAGCGACCTTAATTTCAGACTTGACTTTACATACAGCGACAATTACGCCGTTATAAGAAGAATTAAAGAAGCAGACAATCAACTTTCGGCAGGGCAAAAAAACCTGTCGGTAAAAATCAGTACCGATTATAATTTAGACAAAGTTACTCTGAGAATTTTTTACGACCGCCTTGTTAACACTCCGAGGGTTTCAACATCTTTTAAAACCTCTAACACACATATAGGTTTCAGTTTAAGATTTAATTTAGCTAATATCTAAAATTCTGCTTTAAATTTCTAAAACATAAGTCCGGATTTTTTTTTCCGAATTCATTTTTCTAATTTTGAAAAACGTTAAAAAATAAAATTATTTCATAAAAATCTTAAAATAAACGCATTATGAACATTCCCGAAAATTTGAAATACACCGACAACCACGAATGGATAAGAATTGAAGGTGAAGAAGCATTTGTAGGAATTACCGATTTTGCACAAGGCGAATTAGGAGACATTGTTTTTGTCGAAGTTGAAACCGTAGGCGAAGAAATTGAAAAAGGCGAAGCATTCGGAACAATAGAAGCCGTTAAAACCGTTTCGGATATGTATATGCCCGTGTCAGGCGAAGTTCTTGAATTTAACACAAAACTTGAGGACACTCCCGAACTTATAAATTCTGACCCTTACGGTGAAGGCTGGATTATTAAAATATCCTTAAAAGACTCTTCGGAAGCAGATGATTTATTATCGCATACCGATTATGAAGCAAAAGTAAACTCCTAAACAATTAAGAAAATATACTTTTTACGGGATTGTCTTTAAGGCAATCCTTTTTTATCTTATATTTGTGATATGGAAACTCTTTTACCCTTATTAGCATTTATCTTCGGAGCAGCTGCCGGCTTTTTTGTGTTTTTTTTATTTATGAAAAAAGCAACCGTTCCTAAATCCGAAGCCGAAAAGATTATAAAAGAAAAAGAAATAACCGATTTTAAACTGAAATCAGCCTATGAAGATATTCTGAAAGAAGAAAGGGAAGTGAAAATTTTAAAAGAAGAACTGACAACCGCAAGAGAAAAAATATCCGAAATAAACAAACAGCTGTCTTCAACACAAGCAAACCTCGAAAATAAAGAGAGGGAAAACGAAGAACTTAAAAACGAAATCCGTGAAAACTACGAAACAAACGAAAACCTCAATAAAAAAATCACTCATCTCATTTCTGAAAAAATCTATCTTGAAGAAAAAAATAAAAACCTGAATGAAAAACTGCAAACACAAAAAGCCGAACTTGAAAAAATAGGAGAAAAATTCAGCAATGAATTTAAAGTGCTTGCAAACAGCATATTAGAAGAAAAAAGCAAAAAATTTACCGAACAAAACGAGCTTAACCTAAAAACCCTGCTGGAGCCTTTGGGCGAAAACATTAAAGAATTTAAAAAGCGTGTTGAAGAAACCTATGACAAAGAATCTAAAGAACGATTTTCATTAGAAAAAGAAATAAAGAAACTGTTTGAATTAAATCAAAAAATAAGCGAAGAAGCCAACAACCTTACAAAAGCACTGAAAGGTTCGTCAAAAACACAAGGAGACTGGGGAGAGATGATACTTGAAAACATTCTCGAAAATTCAGGACTCGAAAAAGGCAGAGAATTTTTTGTTCAGGAATTTATACGAGACGAAAGAGGCATTACCGTAAAAACTGCGGAAGGGAAAAAACTGCAGCCCGATGTAATGCTGAAATATCCCGACGGAAGAATCGTAATTATAGACTCAAAAGTAAGTTTAACGGCATACGAAAAATATAACTCGGCTTCTGATGAGCAGGAAATGAGCACATTCCTCAAAGCTCACATAAATTCCGTAAAAAAACATATTGACGAGCTAAGCGCAAAAAACTATGCCTCTTATACAGACTCTTTAGATTTTGTGATGATGTTTATTCCTGTAGAACCGGCATATTTGCTTGCGATGAAACACGAACCCGACCTCTGGAACTTTGCCTACAAGAAAAAAATACTGCTGATAAGCCCGACAAACCTTATAGCTGCCTTAAAACTTATTGCCGACCTGTGGAACCGGGATAAACAAAATAAAAATGCTTTGGAAATTGCCGAAAGAGGCGGACTCTTACACGACAAATTTGTTTCTTTCATCGAAAACCTTGAAGACATAGGAAATAATCTTAAACGAACACAAAAAAGCTACGACACGGCTTTCAGCCAACTTGCCGAAGGCAGAGGCAACATAATAGGACAAGTAAAAAAACTAAAAGACCTCGGAGCAAAAGCCCAAAAATCATTACCCTCAAAATTCTCAGAAGATGAATAAAAAATACCTGTCTGATAAAAATCGGACAGGTATCTGACTTAACCGAACGGCACTATTTGTTGCCTCCGGAATTTTTAAGCATAATTTCAACTGCTTTTTCCAATTGTTTGTCTATACCTTTTATAACACTGCCGTAATCATTATCAATTTTATAATCAGGTTCTAATTGTTTGTTTTCAAGATAGTCACCGCTCATATCAATAGCACCTACCTGCGGAATACCGAAGTATAAGCTTTTGTCCTGAAGAGTTTCCCACCAAACGGCTGTCATTGTTCCCGGAACAGGCATACCAACAGTTTTTCCTATTTTTAATGCCGTATAAGCATAAGGAAAACCGTATCCGTCGGAATAATTACCTTCCGACATCAGTAAAATAGAGGGCTTAACCCATTTTCCGAGCGGGTCGTATCCGAATTTATGTCCTCTCGGACTGAAAGTTATATATTTTTTTCCGCTGAAAAGAGTTGCTAAATCATCGTGCAGCCAACCTCCGTGATTAAAACGCGTGTCAATTATAACAGCATCCTTATGAAACTCTTTACCTAACAAATCTGAATATACTTTACGGAAACTTTTGCTGTTCATTCCTCTTACGTGAACATATCCCAAACGTCCGCCGGATAATTTTTCTACATCTGCCCTTCTGTTTTCAACCCATCTTTCGTAAAGCAAATCATTTTTTTCCCGCAAAGAAATTGCCTGAACTCTTTCAACAAAAGATTTTCCGGTATCAGTATTTTTTATTTTAACTAAAACATCTTTTCCCGATTTGTGATTTAACAACCTGAAATAATCCTGATTGTTTTCAATCGGCTTATTGTCTATTTCTTCTATAATAAATCCGGGCTTTATTTTATTTTCGACACGTAAGAGCGGGCTTTTACCGAGAATTTCGTCAATTTTTATTCCTTTACCCGCATAATTTACATCATAAATAATTCCTAAAGATGCCGTTTTATCTCCGCTTTCATCTCTGTGCCGATATCCGCTGCCGGTATGCGATGCGTTTAATTCGCCGAGCATCTCGCTGAGCATTTCCGCAAAATCATAATTATTGTCAATAAAGGGCAAGAATTTTTCATATACATTTTTATAGTATTCCCAGTCAACTCCCTGCATATCTTTTTTGTAAAACTTTTTTAAAGTTTGTCGCCAAACATGGTCGAACATATATTTTCTTTCGGCACTTTTATTCAAATAATATTCGGCATTAAAAGAAATCGGTTTTTTCGAGTAATCGGAAGTTTTTATTTTTATCATCTGTCCGCCCGAATACATAAACAAATTTTTTCCTGTTGTGTCTATGCTGATATTTCCGCCGTATCCGGTAAGTTTTCTGGCAAGTTTCGTTTGTTTTTTTCTCAAATTATTAACCCACAAATCAAATCCTTTTTCAAATTTTGTGAGATAATATAATTTATCTCCTTCAGGGGATAAAACCATATCCGATATTGCCGACGAATTAATTGTCAACCGCACAATTCGATCTTCCAAACCTTCTTTTTCAATTTTAACGTTTTTTATTTCACCTTCTTTTTTAGCATGTTCCTTTTTATCTTTATTTTTTTTCTTTTTATCGTTTCCCGATTTTTTTTCTTTTTTTCCTTTGTTTTTTTCCTTCAGAAACTTATACTCCTCTTCGGATAAACGAAATTTATCGTAAGCATCCCGAGTAAAAAACATTGCATAAACGTCTCTGTAAGATCCCCAACTGCCGTGACTTCTGTAACCGTTTCTGTCCGATTCCCAAATCATTCCTTTTCCGTTTAAAATCCATTTCGGATTACTGTCGGAATATCCGCTTTCCGTTAAATTAAAAGGCTCTTCGCTGCCGTCGGCTTTAACAAGTCCTATATCGTCAGAAAACAATGTGTTCGGAGAATAGCTGACCAAAAAATATTTACCGTCGGGCGACCATTTATAATCTTGGTCTCCGTCAGAGTATGAGTAGTTATATTTTCCGGCAAGAACAGTTCTTATTTTTTTTGTTTCCAAATTCAAAACACGCAGTGTAGTGCGTTCTTCAAGAAATGCAACCTCTTTTCCGTCAGGCGAAAATTCAGGCTGAAATTCATCTTTTTCCGAATTAACGAGTATGTCTTCTTTAATTTCTGTTGCAAAAATGAAATTATTTTCGTCTTCTTTTACAATTTTTGTTCTGTAAATTCCCCAACTTCCGTTTCTTTCCGAAGCATATAGTAACGATTTTCCGTCAGGACTGAAACTTACCGAACGTTCCTGCTCCGGAGTTGCCGTAATTTGTTTAGTTGTAGAGTAATCAACAGAAGTTACGAATACGTTACCTCTTATTATGAATGCAGTTTCTTTTCCGTCGGGCGAAACAGCCATATCTGTTATCCCGGAAGTTGTCTTCACATATTTTTCAGGATTTTCTTTAACATCGGCTAGAATTGTCAGATTTATTTTTTTTGCATTTTCTCCTTTCTTTTTTACGTATATTTCTCCGTCGTAAGTAAAGCATAAATCGTCATTATCGGAGACAGTCAGAAACCTGACAGGATTTTTTTCAAAAACAGTTATCTGTTCTGCGTCTTCCGGATTTTTCAAATTAAGTTTACAAACATTAAACGTGTTATTAAACCTTTCGCTTGTAAAATAAATATAATTTTCATCAGACGAAAAAGAAGGCAACCTGTCTTCTCCTTCAAATTTTGTCAAAAAAGAAAAGTTCCCTGTTTTTGTATCATAAATTCTTATATCTCTTGCTACAGAAGATTTTTGATGTTTTCTCCAATAATTCTCAGGTCCTTTTGCATCCTGAAAAATTATTTTTGTTTTATCGGATGAATATTTTGCCTCTTCGGCAGGTGTTGAAAGTATTTGTCTTATACTTCCTCCGTTTACCGGGACTTCATAAAGCTCACTTAAATAATTTCTCGGGAAACTTATATTACCGACAGGATCTGAAATTGCAGCCGTAAACAGAATTTTATCTCCTTCGGGTGTAAATGAATTAGGAATTTCCTTTCCGGAATAAAAAGTCAACCTTACGGGAACTCCTCCTTCAGCAGAAATAAGATAAATATCAAAATTCCCGTAACGGTCTGATGCAAAAGCAACAGACTTACTGTCAGGAGACCAGACAGGCTTATAATCATATGCTTTATTTTGAGTTAAAGCAACAGCTTTTCCGCCGGAAGAAGATACTTTGTATATATCGCCTTTGTAGGAAAACGCAATATATTTTCCGTCGGGTGAAATTGCAGGATATCGTAACCACAAAGGGTTTATCTGGGCTGTTAAAAAAGCACTGAAAAATAGAAATAAACCGATGATTATATACTTTTTCATCATAAATAAGTTATGTAAATAATATTTTAATTAATAACAAATATCAGTAAAAAATACCGGTTATCCTAAAATTATCTATATTTGACAGGTAAAAAACGATTAACATCATTAAGCAGAGTATCAATGAAAAAGAATCTTATCACAACTTTGTGGATTACAGGCAGTATTTGGGCAATTTTTATTTTGAATTTTGTTTTTTTCTTCACGGATTTCAGGGATTTCGGAATTCACCCTCGCAAACTGAACGGTTTAATCGGCATTTTGTTTTCTCCTTTTTTACACCTTAACTGGACGCATCTTATATCTAATACCGTTCCTTTATTTATTCTGACATTCATAATTCTGTATTTTTATAATAAACTTTATGTTAAAGTCAGTATAATATCTGTATTGCTCGGAGGGTTTGCAGTATGGCTTTTCGGAAAAAGCGGAACCAACCATATAGGTGCCAGCGGTGTTATTTTTGCTTATATAGGTTTTTTGTTGTTCAGCGGAATATTCAGAAGGAGTTTAAAATCAATACTTATTGCTGTTGTTATTATCTTTCTGTACGGCGGAGCTTTGCTTGAAGGAATAATACCCGGACAGGAAGGAGTTTCATGGGAAGGACACCTTTTCGGAGCCTTTGCCGGAATTTTTGCAGCCTGGCTGTATCGAAACAAATATAAAAGAGCAGATAAAATAAAACTGTAAAAAAAAATACAAAAAGGTTTTGCAGGGAAAAAATTATGTTTAATTTTGCTGTCCTGAAAATTTAAACTTTTTCAGACGGGGCCGATAGCTCAGCCGGTTAGAGCATCTGACTCATAATCAGAGGGTCCGGGGTTCGAGTCCCTGTCGGCCCACTTTTTCATGGTTATTGATTGCAACACCTTGCTTCTAAAATAAGTGAGGTGTTTTTTTATTGTGTTAAACTTCTGAAGATATCTTCCATATTTTCGTCTTTTTGTTTCATCGTTATCAATATAAGATTATTATCCGCAAAAAAATGAAACAACTCCGGACGAATATCCTCTTCGGAGTCAGACTCAAACAAAAAACTTTTATTTTCTGATGTAACAACCGATATATACTCCGGGAGTTTTTCAAAAATATCTGTTTTAACCGATTCTGCAAACTCTGTAAATACTATTTGTTTTTTTCTTTTAATAAGACCGCTAATGGACTTAACAGGCTTATCTGCAATAATTTGTCCTTTATTAATAATTATAACCCTGTCGCAAATTGCTTCAACCTCCTGCATAATATGTGTTGAAAGCATAACTGTTTTTTTTTTGCCGACTTCGGTAATTAAATTTCTTATTTCAATAATTTGATTGGGGTCAAGACCGGTGGTAGGTTCGTCTAAGATTAGAACTTCAGGGTTGTGAATTAATGCGGCGGCAAGTCCGACTCTTTGTCTGTAACCTTTTGACAATGCTCCGTTTTTTTTATTTTGTTCCGATGTTAAGCCTGTCAACTCTATAATTTCCGAAACTTTTTTCTTATAATTATCTGCAGAATAAATTTTTGCAACAAAGTTTAGATATTCTTTAACAAACATATCAAGATACAGAGGATTATGCTCCGGCAGATATCCTATTTGCTGTTTTATTTCCTTAATATTTTCTTTCGTGTTAAGATTATTAACAAAAATATCTCCCTCATTTTGTTCTATAAAACCGGTAATTATTTTCATCATAGTAGACTTTCCGGCTCCGTTAGGTCCCAGGAATCCGACAATCTCACCGGTATTTATCTTAAAGCTCACATTATCAAGGGCTTTTTGTATCCCGTATAATTTGGTAATATTTTTCGCTTCTAATGACATATCAGCTTACGGTTTTAAATAAAAAAACTTATCGAAATTGTAATTGTAATATATTTGCAAATATAAAGTTTATATTTATTTATGCTCTAAATCAAAAAAATTAAAAATGTTTACAAAAAACTATTTTGAATATAACAGAAATAAAACAACTGAAGTCTGTATCGGAAAAATACCTCTCGGAGGTAATAATCCGGTAAGGTTACAATCTATGACAAATACCGACACATCTGACACGGAAGCTACCGTAAGCCAAATAATTGAACTTGCGGATGCAGGTGCTGATTATGTAAGACTTACCGTGCAAAATTCAAAAATTGCCGAAAGCCTGAGAGATATAAAAAGAATCCTGAAAGAAAAAAATTATGATATCCCGCTTATTGCAGATATACATTTCAGCCCTAAAGCTGCAGAAGTTGCTGCAAAAATTATTGAAAAAGTAAGGATAAACCCCGGGAATTATGCCGATGTTAAACAATTTAAACATATAAATTATACCGATGAAGAATACAATGCAGAGGTTGAAAAGTTGAAAAAAAACTTTATTCCGCTGCTAAAAATTTGCAAAAAACACAACACCGCAATACGCATAGGAACAAATCACGGCTCTTTATCTGACAGAATTTTAAGTCGATACGGCGATACTCCGCAGGGAATGGTTGAATCTACAATGGAGTTTTTACGTATTTGCAAGCAGGAAAATTTCAACGATGTCGTAATTTCAATGAAAGCGAGCAATCCGCTTGTAATGATTTATGCAAACCGGTTACTTGTAAAAACAATGCATAGCGAAAAAATGAGTTTCCCTCTGCACCTGGGCGTAACCGAAGCCGGAAATGAGCTTGAAGGCAGAATAAAATCTGCTGTCGGCATAGGAAGTTTACTTGCTGACGGTATCGGCGATACGGTGAGAGTATCTTTAACAGAGTCGCCTGTCAGGGAAATTCCCGTTGCCGCAACAATCCGAAATATTTTTAACGGTAAAAAACTTTCAGCTTACAGTTCTCCGTTTAAATTCAAAAGTTTAAGCAGGAATTTTTTGGATTACAGAAAGAGAAAGTCTGAAAAAACAGGAATAATCGGCGGAGATAATGTCCCTGTCGTAATTGCCGATATTTCGGAAAAAGTTGACAAAAATGCAATAGCCGATTGCGGGTATGTCTTTAAGGAAGAGGACAGCACTTTTGAAAAAACCGATTCTGCCGCAGACTTTTTTTATTCCGAAAAGGGCTTTCCTGCGTCTTTTAATTTTTTAGACGCACAATTAATAACATCAAAAAGAAACAAGGGGAAAGATGTTATAAAACTTGTTGATTATAAAGATGTTACAAAAGGATATCTTGCGACAAAATCATTATATTTTATAAAAACAGATGCAGAAAAACTTGATAATATTTTATTTTCCGATTTACAAAAACTCCCTAATGCTGTTTTTGTTTTAGATTTTGAAAATACTGTATCACCCGTACATTCCGGAAGAGCTTTCTTTATGAAACTTGAAGAATATAATATTAAAAATCCTGTTATTTTAAGACAAAAATTTGATAAGATTGATGATTATGCCGTTTTAAAAGCATCGGGTGAATCAGGTGCTTTACTTATTGAGGGGTTCGGTGACGGAATTTGGATTTCGGCGAAAGCTGAAGACTTAAAAAAAGCAAATGAACTGAGTTTCGGAATTTTACAGGCTTGCAGAGCAAGAATAACAAAAACCGAATATATTTCGTGCCCCGGCTGCGGAAGAACCTTATTTGATTTAGAAAAAACAACGGCAAAAATAAAATCTGTTACTTCACATCTGAAAGGGATAAAAATAGCAATAATGGGCTGTATAGTAAACGGGCTCGGAGAAATGGCGGATGCAGACTACGGTTATGTAGGAACGGGAAGCGGCAAAATAACTCTTTACAAAAACAAGGAAGCAGTAAAGAAAAATATTCCGGAAACAAAAGCTGCCTCCGAATTGTTAAAACTAATTGAACAAAACCTTTGATTTTTTTTCCGTTTTTAAAATTGATAGGTATATTTGCCGTTTGATACAAGAAAATAATCATTTTTTTAAATGACAATTCTTAAAAAGATAAATAAAATTGTTCCGGTTTTGTTTTTATTACTGTCGGGGAGTTCTGCTTTTCAGCAGTTGTATGCAGGCGAAATTGTTCTTGAAGGTGTTTACAGGGGTGAAAATTTGTATGTAGAAAATCCGTATTCGTCAACAGGAGTAGGTTTTTGTGTTTCAGAAGTTTTAGTAAACGGAAGAACTACTACCGATGAGATTAATTCTTCGTTTTTTGAAATTGATTTAAGCATTTATAATTTCAGGTACGGTGCTATTCTAAAGGTAGTTCTTAAGCACAGAAAAGGGTGCACTCCCCGTATATTAAACCCTGAAGTATTAACACCCGAAAGTACGTTTAAAATAAAATCAATTAACATCGACAAGGACGGTTTTTTAAACTGGACAACAATAGGCGAACACGGAAGTTTGCCTTTTATTATTGAACAGTATCGATGGAATAAATGGATAAGGGCAGGTTCCGTAAAAGGAAAAGGAACAGAAAAAATAAATCGCTACAGGTTCAGTATTGATTTTCACTCGGGAGTTAATAAATTCAGGATTAAACAAACAGGAGCAAACAAAAAACCAAGGTATTCTCAATCTGTTGAGTTTAACAGTAATTTACCGGAAATAACATTTGTTCCGGGCAACGGAGGAAAAGTTACCTCAAAAATATACTTTTCCGGAATGACTCGCTATGAAATTTATGACTATTACGGGAAGCTGATAAAAACCGGCACTGCAAATGATGTTGACGTAAGAACACTTAAACCGGGAACATATTTTTTAAACTACGATAACAAAACAGAAACTTTTATAAAAAGATAATTCTTTACAATCTGACTCCGACAATAACAATATCATCAATTTGCGGCTGATTATTCATCCACTTTTCCAACGTATCTTCCAAAATTTGTTTTTGTTCCTGCATTGGTTTATCTCCTGTTTCTTCCAATAGCCTGCGAAGTTTTCCTTTCATAAATTTTTTATGTTTATAACCGCCGAATTGATCAGGATAGCCGTCTGAAAATAAATATATTGCATCACCGGCATTAAACTTAACTGTTTTTTTGGTAAAATCTTCAACTATATCGTATTTTGCAACGGGCATTCTGTCTGCTTTTATCTCTGTTATTTTTCCTTTATGCCAATGAAACATAGGATTGTAGGCTCCGGAAAAATCAATTGTGTTTTTTTCGGTATCTATAACACACAAAGCCATATCCATTCCGTCTTTTGATTCAATTTCATATCCTTCGGGATGTAATGCATTAATAATATTTGCCCTCAGGCGGTTCAGTATTTCAGCAGAATCGGTGATATTTCTTTCATTTACTATTTTGTTTAAAAAACTGATTCCCAGCATACTCATAAATGCTCCGGGCACTCCGTGTCCCGTACAGTCAACTGCCGTAACTATTATTTTGTTTTCTTTTTTACTTACCCAGTAAAAATCTCCGCTTACAATATCTCTGGGCTTAAATAAAATAAAATGTTCCGGAATATTTTCAGAAATATATTCAGATGTGGGTAATGCTGCCCTTTGTATCCTTTCTGCATACAAAATACTGTCCGTAATTTCTTTTTTTTGTTCGACAATCTCGTCTCTTTGTGCTTTTATCTCTTTATTTTGTTGTCTTATTTCTGCTGTTCTTCTTTTTACCTCATTTTCAAGCTCTTCATTTCTTTTTTTAATTGCTCTGACACGAATTTTATAGATTAACAGAACGAGTAAAAAGATAAAAGAAATAAACAAAATCTTAAACCACAGTGTTTGCCAAAAAGCCGGTTTTATAATTATTCTCAGACTTGCTCCTTTTTCGTTCCACACATCGTCATTGTTAGACCCTATTACTCGAAAAATATAGCTGCCCGGTTTCAGGTTCGTATATTTTGCATATCGCCTGTAACCTGCATTTGTCCATTCGTTGTCATTCCCTTCAAGAATATATTTATATTTGTTTTTTTGCGGAAAAATAAAATCAAGAGCTACAAAATCAAAGGAAATATCGTTTTCAGTATGGTCTAAAATAATTTGTTTTTTTGAGCTTATTATCGTATCGGTTTTAAGATATTGGTTTGATACCTGAAAACCGGTTATAAGAATGGGGGGTTTATGCGGATTGTCTTTAATTTTTTCGGGATAAAAAGCGTTAAACCCGTCTATTCCTCCGAATAAAATTTCCCCGTCTTTTTTTCTGTAATACGCCCCGGCTAAAAATTCATTACTCTGCAACCCGTCACCGACATCAAAAGTTTTAATTTCATACGTTTTTTTATTCATACGACAAATACCGTTATTCGTGCTTATCCAAAGATAATTGCCGTCTTCTGTAATTCCGAGAATAACATCATTGGGCAGGTCTGAATTTTTAACGGTAAAACGAGTAAATTTTTGATTTTTAACATCAAATTTATTGAGCCCTCCTTTTGTTCCTATCCATAAAAAGCCTTCTATGTCTTCATTAATGCAGTAAACTCTGTCATTACTTATTGATTCGGGATCACTTTTATCATTTGTGTATCTTTCAAAAGTTTCTTTTTCGGTGTTAAACAGGTTCAGACCTGAAAATGTTCCTATCCAAAGCCGATTTCCTCTGTCTTCAAAAATTGAAGTTACTAAGTCGCTGCTTATTGAGGTCGTATCTGTTTCTGAGTGTCTGTATGCCTTAAAGCTTCCTCTTTCAGGATTAAATAAATTAAGTCCGCCGCCGAATGTGCCTATCCACAAATTATGTTTTTTATCTTCATATATTTTCCAAACTCTGTTACTCGAAATAGAGCTTATATCTTCATCTTTCTTATAGTGCTTAAATGTTCCTTTTGATTTGTCAAATAAATTAAGCCCGCCGCCGTCGGTTGCCACCCAGAAACGTCCTTTATAATCCTGCAAGATTGACCGTATATGATTATGGCTTATCGAGTTATCATTGTCGGGGTTGTGCTTATAATGATAAAATTTGTCATTTTTTTTGTCCCACTTATTTAGCCCGCCCTCAACAGTTCCGACCCAAATATCATTATCTTTGTCAACATAAAAACATCTTACTTGCGGAGCACTGAGACTCTGTTCATTATATGGGTTATGCCTGAACACATCAATATCTTCGGCTGCTCTGTTCCATTTGCTTACACCGCCCAATGATGTTCCGACCCAAAGTATTCCAGATTTATCAATATAAAGAGATTTTATTGTATTTGTTGATAGGCTTTGGCTGTCAACAGGATCGTGCTTATATTTATAAAATGTATAGTTCCTTGTGTTTAATCTTATTAAGCCGTCATTTTCGGTACCGACCCACAAAATATTATCCGTATCCTTAATTAATTTGTTAACGACAGGCTGTTCTTTATCTGTATTTTTTTTTAAGTTAAGTTTTAACAGTTTGTCTTCGGCAACATAATAAACAAAAAGCCCTTTCGTTGTTGCTATCCAAATTTTATTTTCGCCGGCTGTAATATCATTAACGTAAGTGTCTGTATTTTCATTAAAATAATTAAACTTTTTTACAGTATTGTGTTTAGTATTAATAAGGTTAAAACCGCTTTTAGTCCCTGCCCATACATTGCCGTTTTTGTCGGTATCAACACATAAGACAGTATCTGAACTTAGCGAATTATTACTTTCATTATAAAAAAAATGAATAAATTTCCTGTCTTTAATTATATATTTATTAAGTCCTTTGTCTGTTGCAATCCACAAACATCCGGGTGTCTCGGCTATATCATTTATATTATTATTACTTAATGAATTATCTGTATTATCAGAATATTTAAGAACATCAAAATTATCATTAAGCCTGTCATATTTGCAAAGTCCGTTTGCTGCTGTTCCTATCCATAAATCAAAATCAGAGGTTTCATACAAAACATTTATGATATTGTCCGTTACCGATTTTTCCGTTTCAGAATCCGCCCGGTAAATCTTAAAATTATAACCGTCATATTTATTAAGCCCGTCTAAAGTTGCAAACCACATAAATCCTTGACTGTCTCTAATAATACTAAGAACGGAACTCTGGGACATTCCGTCTTCTACCGACAGTTTTTCAAACTTTATACGAGGTTTTTGCGCAAAAACTGATAACGATATTGACAAAAAAACAGATAAAAGCAGATATTTATTCATAAAGCAGTATTTTGTCCCTCTGTAAGTTTGCTGCATTAATACTAATTTATCATAATGACGAAATATATTTTCTGTTTTAATTCTCTTTTAATTTCTGCGGAAAAAATTTAAAATCTTTTCCCTCAAAAAGCATCAGAGTATATGTATCGTTAAAAGCTTTTTCTCTGTTTGTTCCTATTAAAACAGCATCGATATTTATGCGTTGCAAACTGTCATTTATTATCATTTTACTTCTCTTAGGAATATTTTTCACAAATAAATAATCTTCGGTAAGGTCTTTTGAACCTATCAGACTTCCGTACTTACCGGGGATTTCAGTATCAATTCTTAAAACAATTAACTTTCGCTTTCCTGTTTTTATATTTGTTAAAATAAATGCAGCATCTCTCTTACTGTCACCGTTATAATCTCCGTAACAAAACGAATTAAATTCAGCTTTGGGAGGTTCTGCAAAAATTTGCCACATTTCTTTTTCGCTGTCTTTCCCGTAAAGTTTTTCTCGCTCGTCTCTCGGTATTTTGCTTATATAATTATTTGATTTTAAATATCTTGCTATTGCTTTTCTGTATTTTGCAGAAGCTATTAATTTTTTGGCATTTTCATTCCCGAACATACCCTCAATTGTATAAAAAGTTTCGGGTAGTACGAGGTATTCAAAAGACATATATCC
>JALSMF010000019.1 GCA_026987795.1 Bacteroidales bacterium | reverse complement strand
GCAAATGCAACATCTCTTTGCCAAGAACCTGTCAGTGTCCATCCTTTATCTGTTTCAAAGTCATCAGACCAGACAGTTAATGCTTTTACTGCTTTAGCTTCGCTGTTTTTAACAGTCGGCATTGTCGTATTTGAGTAGGTGTTGTTTTCTTTTTTTGAGGGGTTATACCCTTTTAAAACTAACTTATTATCAGCATTACTGCTTTTTTGTATTTTGTTTTGTGCAAAAACCGAAGAGCAGTGCATAAATATTAATCCTGCCAGCGCTGTAAAAAGTATTTTAAAGTTTTTCATGGTAATTTTTTTAAAAAACAAACATATGTATAGATGTATATTTATTAATAAGCAAAAATAGTCAAAAAATAAAACTGAAACAAATTGTTCGTCAAATGCTTGGGGTGTTTTGTCAAAAAACACATTTTAAACTAAGTGCTACAAGCAAAAATAGCATAATTTTCAAAAAAGACAGAAGAAAAAGGGTAACAAAAAGTTAACAACGGTGAAGGGATGTTATTTTTTTCTTGTCGTTATGTAGTTTACTAATCCGAGTAAGTTTTTTTTTGCATCAGATTCGGGAAAGTTTTCTAAATTTTGTAATGCCAGTTTTTTGTATTCGTTCATTTTATCTTCGGTATATTCAAGGCCGTTTTTATTTTTTACAAAATCCGTAATTTCAGAGATATATTTTTGTCTGTCAGGTTTGTTGATGAGTTTAAGGATACGATGTTTTTCCGATTTGTCGGCATTTTTTAATGCGTAAATCAGAGGCAGTGTTATTTTTTTTTCTTGTATGTCATTGCCGGACGGTTTTCCTGTCAGGTTTGTTTTTTGATAATCGAAGAGGTCGTCTTTAATCTGAAATGTTATACCTGCATATTTTCCGAATTGCTTAAGTTTTTCGGTGTGTTCCTTATTTGCATTTGCGGAAGCGGCACCGGCAGCCGTGCAAGATGCAATTAAGGTTGCTGTTTTTTTGTAAATGATTTCAAAATAGGTTTCTTCGGTAATGTCTAATTTTCGCGATTTTTCAATTTGAAGAAGTTCTCCTTCCGCCATTTCCTTAACGGCTTCGGAAACTATTTCAAGAAGATTAAACTCTTTGTTTTCTACGGCAAGTAATAATCCTTTTGATAACAAAAAATCACCGGCGAGAACGGCAATTTTTGACCGCCAAAGTGCATTTACGGAAAAAAAGCCTCGTCTTTTCTCTGAGCTGTCTACAACATCATCGTGTATAAGGGTCGCTGTATGCAATAATTCTATTAAAGCGGCGGCAGTATAGGTGCTATCGGTTACTCCTCCGGTAAGTTTTGCCGACAGGAAAACAAACATCGGCCTCATTTGCTTTCCTTTTCGTCGAATAATATAATTCATAATAATGTCTAAAAGCGGAACATTACTTTTAACGGCATTTTTAAAAAAAGGTTCAAACTTAGTCATTTCGGGCTTTATAAAAGCCCTTATATTGCTTATTTCTGACATTTATTTCTGTTATTTAAAAAACATTAGGCGACCTTTGCCGCAAGTTGCGTCTCCCCAGAATGCAAAGTAATAATTAATTTCTAAGATACCTTGTATCGACAGCGGATTTGTCGGCGTTAAAATATCTTTTGTCGGGATATAATACCCGTCATCTGCGACATTATACGAATATCCGGGAGTAAAATCAGTAAATGAATATGCAAAGCGGGCTCCCAAATTTATGTCAAGCCGTTCGTTTTTATAAACTGCCAGTCCGAATCCCAGAACTAAACTTGTGAATTTTGAGGTGTAATTTTCGGATATGTTTTCCGCAGAATTAAAAAATTCATTACTTATTGAATTTGTAACCGTCATTGATTTTACGGTTGAGATTTTGGGTCCTATTTCAAAATAACCGGCTTTATTTCCGGTATATCTGAAAAAAGGGAAAACGTCCAAAGATTTTATTTCTAAGTTTTTTTCATAAATGTCTCCGTTATTGTTAATTGTGTATTCTTGTCCGAAAAAAGAGGACAAAATATCTGCTCCGAAACCGATATTGTTTCCGTATGTAAACGTAAATCTTCCTCCGTATGAGAGGCTCGGTGTAAGATAATTAAATGATATGTTTTTATCTTCAATGTTATTAACATTCAGGAGAACGGAATTTCCGTATCCTGCTTTTACCGCTATACTGAACCATTTAATTGTTGATTTTCTTCTTTGGGCATTTGCATTTTGAAAAAGAACTGCAAAGACAACTAAAATAAAGGCAATTTTTTTCATGTGTTTATGTTTTTAATTTTTAAATTCTGCACAGAAACATTTGTATACTGAATTACTGCATTTTACAGAGTTAATTATCCGGTACGGATATTTCATTTTTAAAACTTTTCAGATTTAAAGGTATAAAAGTAATAAGATTTTCTATTTTTGAAATAAATTTTGTTTTAATAGTTTTGTGAAAAAATAAATTTAAACAGATGAGTGAGTTTTTTGAAAAAACATTTTACGGTAATACGGTTGCAGAATGGAGTGTTGCACTTTTAATAATTGCCGGAACTTTTATTGCCGCAAAAGTTATTTATTGGCTATCCGGTAATATTCTTAAAAGAATTACAAAAAAAACCAAATCGAAATTAGATGATTTAATAATAGATAAAATTGAGGAACCTGTTATTTTAGGTTTAGTTCTTGGGGGTATATGGTATGCTGTTTCCTACCTGAATGTTTCGGAGGGTTTTTCAAATTTTGTGAATAAAGCTTTTTATGTTGCCTTTACTTTTGATGTTTCTTGGTTAGTAGTTCGCTTAACAGACTCTTTATTAGTTGAATACCTAAGCCCTCTTGTTAAAAAGACTAAAGGAAACCTTGATGACCAACTGATGCCTATAGTCAGAAAAAGTTTAAAGGCTGTTATTTGGTCTGTAGCAATTGTAGTAGGACTTAATAATGCCGGTTATGATGTAGGAGCTTTGCTTGCAGGGCTTGGGTTGGGGGGGTTGGCTTTTGCTATGGCTGCGAAAGATTCCGTTGCAAATATTTTCGGAGGGTTGACAGTTTTTATAGATAAGCCGTTTAAAATAGGAGACAGGATTATAATAGACGGATATGACGGAACGGTTTATGATATGGGATTAAGAAGCACTAAGCTAAAAACCCTTGCAGGAAGAACGGTAACTATTCCCAATAAAAATTTTACGGAAAAATATATTGAAAATATAAGTTCAGAACCAAGCCGAAAGGTAACGGTAACTTTAGGGCTTACTTATGATACAACACCTGAGAACATACAAAAAGGAATAGAAATACTGAAAGAAATTAACAAAGAAAGCAAATATACTGAGGGTAATTGTATCACGTATTTTTCATCATTCGGAGATTTTTCGTTAAATATAAATTTTACTTACTATATAAAACCAAAACCGGATTATTGGTTTTTAGCTCCTAATGAAATTAATTTACAGATACTGAGTAAATTTAACGAAGCCGGATTAGAATTTGCATTTCCCACACAAACTATTCTTACACAGGAAATTAAATAAGATTAATGAAAAATCCGTTATTTACAGATTCTCACCCGTTTACAAAGTTTTTGTTCCTGTTGTTTATTATTGTTGTATCGTTCAGCATACTTTTAATAATAGGACTGATAACTGCAATACCGCTTTTCGGAATAAGTTTGAGTTCTTTTCAAGATGCCGTAAATGTGAATAATCCGGAAAACATAGGGCTTATAAAATATATGCAGTTTATTCAGCATATCGGAATTTTTATTGTTCCGCCCTTGGTTGCCGCTTTTGTTTTTTCCGAAAATCCTAAATCGTATTTGAAAGCGGATACAAAAAGCAGTTTTGTTTTATATATTTTAGCCGGATTAATAATTGTTTTTGCGATACCTCTTATAAATTATACGGGAGCAATAAATGCAAAATTAAGTTTGCCCGAAAGTTTCTCCGGTTTGGAAACCAAAATAAAAGCAATGGAGGAGGCGGCAAAGAAAATGACGGATATTTTTTTAGACGTTAAAACACCCGGCGGACTTGCCGTAAACATAATTTTAATTGCATTATTACCGGCGATAGGAGAGGAGTTCTTGTTTCGGGGAGTATTGTTGAAACTTTTTAAAGAGTGGACAAGAAATGAACATGCCGCCGTTTTAATTTCAGCTTTTTTGTTCAGTGCCGTTCATTTTCAGTTTTACGGATTTTTACCGAGATTTTTGCTCGGTGTTCTTTTCGGATATTTATTTGTTATGTCCAAAAATATTTGGATTCCTGTTACCATGCATTTTATAAATAACGGACTTGCCGTTGTTCTTTACTATTTTATGCACGATACCGACCTGTATGCCGAAGCGGAAAAAATAGGCACTGATTCAAGTTCCGTAATGAGTATGTTTTTTTCAGTAACGGTTTTAGCGGTAATGATTTACACTTTTTACACAATTTCCGTAAAAGAAAAAGCTAAGGAGAATCAACAACGGGGATATTAATGATATTGTTTTTGTCAATAAATGATAACTTTCCGTAGATTATAATATTCTTTTTTACTTTTTGTTTCGGAGTAATTTCGTATTTTAAAATGAGCGGATTTTTTTCTGCTTTTGATAACTTGTCCGCAACAAACTGCAATGTTTGCCCGTATGCTTTAACGGAGGTTTCGGATGCATCGACAATATTAAAATTGTAACCGAGCGGTATTTGTTCCGTAAGTATAAAATCGGTTTTATTTAGCCCGGAGATTTTTATTTTAACTAAAACCTTGCCGTCTGTAAGCGGAATTTTATCTCTTGTACATTTTATATTATTGTAAGTGTAAGGGGTACGGCTTTTTTCCGAATCTGTATTATTAAAAATTTCAAAAGTTTTGCTTTTCAGGTTTATTTCACCTTTTTTGTTGTTTATAAGGTATTTAATATTTCCTGATAAAGAGAATTTTCCGACGGTACCGACAGTATGCGAAATTTCATAAAATATATCAATGTTTTCACCTTCAGGTAATCGAATCCACGAAAGTGTAAGAATATTTTCTTTAAAGGAAAAGG
>JALSMF010000018.1 GCA_026987795.1 Bacteroidales bacterium | reverse complement strand
CGCTGGTAAACGAAAAACATTTGCGTTTTGATTTTTCTCACTTCAAGAAAATGACAGATGAGGAAATTGAAAAAACAGAAAGAGCGGTAAATGCAAAAATAAGAGAAAATATTCCTTTGGAAGAGAAACGTTCAATACCTATGTCCGAAGCAAAAAAAATGGGGGCAACAGCTCTTTTCGGTGAAAAATACGGAGACCTTGTTCGTGTTATAAAATTCGGTGACTCCGTAGAATTATGCGGAGGAAATCACGTATCGGCAACCGGAGAAATAGGCTTTTTTAAGATAATATCGGAAAGTGCAGTAGCGGCAGGAATACGGCGTATAGAAGCTGTTACTTCCGTTGAAGCGGAAAATTATATCTTTAAAGAGCTTAAAGCATTCAAAGAAATAAAACGATTAATAAAAAGTTCAAAAAATATAAAAGAAAGTATCGAAAAAGTCCTTAATGAAAATAAAGAATTTAAAAATTTGCTTGAAAAATTTGAGAAAGAAAAAACAAAAAATCTTAAACGCAGATTAAAAGAAAAAATCTCGAAAATAAACGGAGTAAACGTTATTGCAGAAAAAATAGAAAATGTAAATGCTCAACAACTGAAAGATTTAGCATTTCAGTTAAAAGGCGAAACAGAAAACTTGTTTTTTGTTGCAGGCACCGAAAATAACGGAAAAGCTAATTTGGTTGTTATGATTTCAGACAATATCGTTAAAGAAAAGAACTTAAATGCAGGAGAAATTATTCGAAAAATATCAGAAGAAATAAAAGGCGGAGGCGGAGGTGCCGCTCATTTTGCAAGTGCGGGAGGTGCCGATGCATCGGGAATTGAAAAAGCTTTGAAAAAAGCAAAAGAATTCGTAAATTAACAGAAATAAAAAATAATATATTATGAAAAAATCAGTATTCATATTCATATTCAGTATATTAAGTCTTAATTTGTTTTCGCAGGGCTATATAAAAGTTTACACCGATCTTAAAGAAGAAACATCTCAATTTATTGTTTACCTTAACGAAGAAGCCCAAGACGCTTATCCTTCGGACGAAACAGAAATTGAAGGACTTCTTCCTGGTAAATACACTCTAACGGTAAGTTTCGATTCCGATACCATAGCAGACTGGTCAAAAACTTTCAAACTGAAAAAAAATCAGCATCTTATATATAAAGTCGTAAAAGTTAACGAATTTGCTAAAGACGCACAAGAATTAGGGCGTAACATCAGCAAAAAAGATGACAACGGCTTGGTTTTATATTATAAACTTGTTCAGGAAAAAGAAAACAAATAACTTCTTACGTGTAAAAGATAAAAAAGTAATGAAAGAACGGAAGAATTATTATGCGCCTATGCACACTGCCGAGCATATACTTAACGGCACAATAGTAAAAATTTTCGGCTGCGAGCGTTCCGAAAATTGCCATATCGAAAGAAAAAAATCAAAATGTGATTTTAAAATTAATAAGCCGCCCTCAAAGGAAGAAATAAATATACTTGAACAAAAAATAAAAGACATAATCTCTCAAAACCTTGAGGTAAGCGAGAAAAATATACCTTATGCAGAAGCTGATAAAATATTTAATCTTAAAAGAATAAATAAAGAAGAAAATCCGGAAGTAAGAATTATAAGCATAGGCGATTACGACCATTGTCCGTGTATAGGCGAACACGTAAAAAACACCTCCGAAATAGAAAACTTCAGAATAACTTCAACTTCATACGAAAACGGAATTTTCAGAGTAAGATTCAAAGTTTAAACAAAAATACTCCGCATACTTTTTTAATATGGAAATTTGGACAAAAATATCAGCATATTTAAGAAAAAAACAAAAAGTTATCCTGCTTGTTGTTGTTGAAAATAAAGGCAGCAGTCCCGGCAGGCAAGGATTTAAAATGATAGTAACCGAAGACGGAAAAAGATTTGGTTCGATAGGAGGAGGTGCAACCGAACACAAGCTGGTAAAACGTGCAGAAGAAATGCTGAAAAACGGTATTGAAAAGCCCGAATTACATGAACTTATTCACAGAACAGATGCTGAAATGCACAAATCAGGAATGATTTGCTCCGGAGAAAACAAAGTTATTTTATACCCTCTTTCAGAAAAACATATTGACAACATAAACGAAATCTGCGGACACGCAATAATAAAAGACGAAATTACCGTAAAAATAAGCCCTGAAGAGCTTAGGTCAAAGAGCGGAGCAACAATTACGGGACAATACGAATATAAAAACGGTGTCTTTAAAGAAGTTGTAGGCTACAAGCACATTGTTTGCATTATAGGCGGAGGGCACGTAGGGTTAGCCTTGTCAAGACAAATGGATATGCTCGGATATTATGTTAAAATTTATGACAACAGACCGGAGCTCGATACAATGAAAGCCAATAAATATGCAAAAGAACAGCATATAGTAAATTATGAGAAAATAGAAGAATACATTCCCGAGGGAGAAAATATATATGTCGTAATTGCAAGTTTCAGTCATTCTTTCGATAAAAAAGTATTGTCAAAACTTTTGAAGAAAAAAACAGCCTATATCGGAATGATGGGCAGCAAAAACAAAGTTCGGGAAATTTTTGACTCTTTAAAAAACGAAGGATTTTCTGAAGAAGACTTTAAAAAAGTATCTGCACCGATAGGTGTTCCCGTAAAAAGTGAAACTCCCGAAGAAATTGCCGTAAGCATTGCCGCCGAAATTATAAATGTCAAAAATACCCGTTGAGAATATTCTGACGGTTTTATCGCAAATAACATAAAACTTTAAAACAATTTCCGATATATAAAAAAGAATGCAACTAATAGCATAAAATTGATTAAATTTGCCGAATTATATCAAATATAAAAAAATACTTATGGCAAAAACTCAAAAACTTCTTGATGCGGTTAAAGAAGGGATGATTGAAAAAAAAGCACAAAATATAGTTAAAATTGACTTTAAAGAAACCCAAAACTCCGTCACGGATTTTTTTATTATTTGTGATGCCGAAACCGATAAACAAGTTGAAGCAATAGCAGATTCTATAGAACGATTTGTCAGAATACAAACAGGAGAACATGTTTTGCATAAAGAAGGCAAAGAGAATGCCGAGTGGATTATTTTAGATTATTTTGATGTTATGGTCCATATATTTCAAAAAAAAATAAGAGAAACATACAAATTGGAAGATTTATGGGCTGATGCAAAAATAGAGAATATTGAAATAAAATATTCAAGTATAGAAAATTAAACAGTTGAAAAAAATGTCAGAAAAAAACATAAACGAAAAAAAGAAAAAAACATCTGCCGACAAATCGCAGAAAGGCGGTTTGCAAGACAGTAATAATATATTTAAAACAGGCGGAAACGGAAAAAATACAATGTTTATTTTTATAGCCGTTGCTGTAGGATTCTTTATTTTAAATTATTTTTCAAATCAGGAAACGGCAGTTAAAATTACACAAATCAGGTTTGAAACAAAAATGCTGCCCAAAAATGCAGTAGAAAAACTTGTTGTCGTAAATCGCGAAAAAGTTGAAGTTTACATAAAAGAATCGATGCGAAGCGATTCGGAATTCAGCGATTTAAGACCCGTTAATAATGTATTTACAGCCGGAAAAATCCCTGATTACTATTTTAATATAGGTTCGGTAGAAGTCTTTGAAAACAATATGAAAGAACTCCAAAAAGATATCTCTCCCGAAAACAGAGTTCCTATTGACTATGAAACACGCGTAGATGTTTTCGGAGAATTAATGGGATGGCTGTTGCCTTTAATTATTATAGTTGCAATTTGGATATTTATTTTCAGAAAAATGGGCAGCGGTATGGGAGGCGGCGGAGGCGGCGGTATTTTCAATGTCGGACGCTCAAAAGCAAAGTTATTTGATAACGAAAAAACAAAAGTAAAAGTAAATTTCAGCAATGTCGCCGGGATGGAAGAAGCAAAAATAGAGGTTCAGGAAATAGTAGACTTCTTAAAAAAACCGGATAAATATACAAAACTCGGAGGTAAAATACCAAAAGGAGCTTTGCTTGTAGGACCTCCCGGAACAGGAAAAACTTTATTGGCAAAAGCCGTTGCCGGCGAAGCAAACGTGCCTTTCTTCTCTCTTTCAGGGTCCGATTTTGTTGAAATGTTTGTAGGAGTAGGAGCATCTCGCGTAAGAGATTTATTCGCACAGGCAAAACAAAAATCTCCATGTATAGTATTTATCGACGAAATAGATGCAATAGGAAGGGCAAGAAGCAGAGGCGCAAGTATCGGCGGTAACGACGAAAGAGAAAATACCCTTAACCAACTTCTTACCGAAATGGACGGTTTTGACACAAACACAGGGGTAATAATAATAGCAGCCACAAACCGTGCCGATATTCTGGACCCGGCTCTTATGCGGGCAGGAAGATTTGACAGACAAATACATGTCGAACTTCCCGATTTAACAGAAAGAGAAGATATTTTTAAAGTGCACATAAAACCTATAAAAATAGGCAAAGACGTTGATATTCAGAAACTTGCAAAGCAAACGCCCGGTTTCTCCGGAGCAGATATTGCAAATGTATGTAACGAAGCAGCTTTAATTGCAGCTCGTAAAAACAAAAAAGAAGTTTCTTACCAAGATTTTCATGATGCTGTTGACAGGATAGTGGGAGGACTGGAAAAACGAAGTAAAATTATAACCAAAACCGAAAAGAAAACAATAGCATATCACGAAGCCGGACACGCAACAGTAAGCTGGATGCTCGAATATGCACATCCTCTCGTTAAAGTTACGATTGTGCCTCGCGGACAGGCATTAGGTGCAGCTTGGTACCAGCCTCACGAAAGACAAATTACGACAAAAGAACAGTTGCTTGACGAAATGTGTGCAACACTCGGAGGAAGAGCTTCTGAAGAAATAAATTTCGGAAAAATCTCAACCGGAGCATTAAACGATTTAGAAAGAGTAACAAAACAAGCTTTTTCTATGACGGCATTTCTCGGAATGAGCGAAAAAATAGGAAATCTGAGTTATTATGATTCTTCCGGAAGAACCGAATTTCAGTTTCAAAAACCATATAGTGAAACAACC
>JALSMF010000017.1 GCA_026987795.1 Bacteroidales bacterium | reverse complement strand
TTTTCCGGCAACTGGAATTAAAGGTTTAGGAATTGTAAGTGTATGCGGTCGCATTCTTTTGCCCATTCCTGCCATCGGTATTATCAGTTTCATAAATTTGTTTAGTTATAAATTAAAGTTTTAGAATAATGAATTTTGATTATTATAATTAATTTTTCCGAGATGTTTATATGCGGCTTCGGTAACTTCTCTTCCTCTCATTGTTCTTTTTATTAAACCTTCCATAATTAAGAAAGGTTCATAAACTTCTTCAATGGTGCCTCCGTCCTCTCCTACCGCAGTTGCAATTGTATTTATTCCTACCGGTCCTCCGTTAAATTTATCGATTATAGTTGTTAGAATTTTATTGTCCATTTCGTCAAGTCCTTTTTTATCAATATTTAAGGCATCGAGAGAATATTCGGCAATTTCAAGGTCAATTGTTCCGTTTCCTTTTACTTGAGCAAAATCTCTTACACGACGCAGCAAAGCATTTGCAATACGCGGTGTTCCTCTGCTTCTTCGGGCAATTTCAACAGCTGCGTTATTTTTAATTTCTACATCAAGAATTTTTGCCGAGCGTTTTATGATTGATGTCAGTATATTTGCATTATAATATTCTAAAAGAAATTTTATACCGAAACGTGCTCTTAAAGGAGATGTAAGCAAGCCTGCACGCGTTGTTGCACCCACAAGCGTAAATTTGTTCAGTGTCAGTTGTAAAGAGCGTGCAGCGGGCCCTTTATCAATCATTATGTCGATACGAAAATCTTCCATTGCCGAATAAAGATATTCTTCGATAACCGGGCTTAAACGATGAATTTCGTCAATAAACAAAACATCATTTTCTTCAAGGTTTGTTAGTAATCCGGCAAGGTCTCCGGGTTTATCAAGAACCGGACCTGATGTTATTTTCATACTGACACCCAACTCGTTGGCAATAATATTTGAGAGCGTTGTTTTTCCGAGACCGGGCGGTCCGTGCAGCAAAACATGGTCGAGAGCTTCGTCCCGCATTTTTGCGGCTTCAACGAATACTTTCAAATTTTCAAGAATTTTTTTTTGTCCTTTAAAATCTGAAAATTGAGCCGGTCTTAATTGTTGTTCAAAAATTTCCTCTTTTTTTGATATGTCGTTATTTCTTATATCCAATTATTTATCTTTTATTTTTTGTCCGTCTATTTTGTAAATTTTTCCTCCTTTATATTCTGTAATCGTATATAAGTCTCCTTCGGGGGTATATTTTTTCCATTTTTTAACTTTCTGACCTGCAGAATAATATCTTACTTCTTTTATCTTTCCGTTAGGATAATAGTAAATATGCTTTCCGTCGGGATATCCTTCTATATAGTTTCCTGAAAATTGCAAAGTTCCGTCATCGTAGTATGCTTTCCACTCGCCTTCTTTTTTTCCCGATATGTATTTTCCGACTTCGGTATAATCGTTAACGCTTGTTTTCCATTCTCCGCTTTTTAATCCGTAAATATAATTTCCGACCGATAGTGTATCTCCTTCTTCGGTAAGTTCGAAAAATTTTCCGATTTCTTTGCCTTTTTTAAACTTTCCTTTTCTTCTTATATTACCGTTATCGTAGTACCAAACCCACGGTCCTTCGGGTTTTCCGTTTTTATAGGCTCCTTTTTGCTCAATATTTCCTGATTTATAGTAAAAAATCCAGTTTCCTTCTTTTTTTCCGTTGAGAAATTTTCCTTCTGAACGAATTTTTCCGTTCGGGTAAATAAATTTCCATTTACCCTGTTTTTTACCTTCTTTATCAATACGTCCTTCTCCGAGTTTTATTCCTGAATCGGAATAAATTTCAGATTTTATTAAATTACCTTTTTTATCATAATATTTATGAATACCTACGGGTTTGTCGTTTTTATAGGCTCCTGATTTCTTTATTTTACCGCCGGTATAATATTCTTTTTTTACTTTAAGTTTTGAGTTTTCTTTTTCTTCTTCGGATAAATCCGTTTTTTTGCCCATAACGTAAAACTCTTCTTTTATGAGCTCTCCGTAGGGATTATATTCTCGGTAATATCCGTTTAATGTGTCGTTGAGATAATTTGCATAGGTATGAAGTTTTTCATTACCGTAAAAAGTTTTCCAAATTCCCTGTTTTCTTCCTTTGGTGTCTTTTCTGTTAATTCTTTCAGAACTTAAAAGATTATTATACGAATATTTAAGAATTAAAATTAAATTTCCTTGTTCATCGTAATGCTTTTCATATCCGTTTTTGTAATTTTTTTCGTATTCAATTGTTTTTTCTAATATTCCTTTATCGTTATAATAATATGATTTTCCGTTTTTTTCACCGTTTACGTATAATTCTTTTGATATCAGAACATTTTTTTGATATACCGAATCGTTAATAAATTTATAGGTTTTATAATATCCGCTTTTTATACCGTTCTTGTAATCAATAACTTTAGTTAGATGTCCGCTTCTGTCATAAAAACGCCAAACACTGTCTAATTTTTCTCCTTTTCTGTTACCTTCCGTTTTTAATGTTCCGTCAGGATAGTAAGATTTCCAATACCCTACAGGTTTTCCGTTTTTAAACATTCCTTCGCTTGAAACAGTTCCGTCAGGATAATAAAATTTATTATATCCGTTTGTATTAATTTTTTGGGAAAAAGAAATAAAAACGGAAAAAGTAAAAATAAAGATAAAGCTTATGTTTTTTAGTTCTTTGTTCATTAAGACAAATCTAACATTCTTTTTATAGATTTATATGCTTTTTTTCGAATTTCTTCGTCAATTGTAATTTCAGGTTCTTCATTTTTTAAACAATCATACAATTTAATTATGTTATTTAACTTCATAAATTCACATTCGCTGCACGCACATTCTGCATCTTCACCCGGAGCCGGAATAAAAAATTTATCCGGTGAAAGTTTTTTCATTTCGTGTATTACACCGGGTTCTGTGGCTACTATAAAAGAATTTGCTTCAGCTTCTTTTGTATATTTTATAAGTGCAGATGTTGAGCCTACAAATTCGGCAACGGTAAGAATTTGTTTAGGACATTCCGGGTGTGCAATTATTTTGGCTTCAGGATTAAGTTTTTTTTGTTCGATAATTCCTTCAAGAGAAAATTCGTTATGAACATGGCAAGCTCCGTCCCAAATAACCATTTTTCTGCCGGTAAGACGACTAATATAATTACCGAGGTTTCTGTCAGGTCCGAAAATTATTTTTTCATCTTCAGGTAAAGATTCTATTATTTTTACGGCATTTGTAGAGGTACACACAATATCAGTAAGAGCTTTTACCTTAGCCGAGGTATTTATATAAGAAATAACTGTATGACCGGGATGTTTTTTTATAAATTCTTCAAAATCAACATCCGGACAAGAATCAGCAAGAGAACAACCTGCATTTATATCCGGTAAAATTACCTTTTTGTCCGGAGAAAGAATTTTTGCAGTTTCAGCCATAAAATGAACTCCTACAAAAACTATTATATCTGCATCCGTAGCAGCAGATTTTTGTGAAAGAGCCAAACTGTCTCCTACAAAATCCGCAATGTCTTGTATTGTTCCGTCAACGTAATAGTGTGCAAGAATTACGGCATTTTTTTCTGCTTTAAGTTTCTTTATATCTTTGATTATTTCTTTTGACTCTTTATTTTTTTTTATTAAACTCATTTATATAATTATTTAAATATTTAAAAATAAATGATAATGATAATAGGTTATTAATTTTGATTAATTTTTTTTGTTGAATTACTTGTATTTTAAGATTTTTAAAAAATATTGACACATTTTAACAATAATATTAAATATAAAGGTCAAAATATGTGAGTATTATAAACTTTATTAACAATCATTAATTGTAAAATTACTATAACTATATTAAAAAATATTTTAAAGAATTATGATTAAAAACTGTTAAATAAAAAATAAAAGTTTCAAAAATAAAACTTGTTAATATGAAAATTCTTTATATAATGATATTTTGATTTTCTTTGCAAAATTAACTTTTATATTTCTATAAACAATTAATTAAAAAGAACTGAAAAACATTTTGTTTAAAAGTATAATAAAGAAAAAGAGGAAAAATATATTAAACTTTTATTGTAAAATATTGAATAACAATAAAATCTTCAAAAATTTATAACTATTAAATTAAAATAAAAATATGAAAAAAATTGCATTTGCTTCCGATCATGCAGGGTTTAAAACTAAACAATTTTTGATAAAATATCTTAAAGAAAAAGGATATGAAATAAAAGATTTCGGAACATTTTCCGAAGAAAGTTCTGATTATCCTGATTTTGCACACCCTATGGCAGCTGCGGTTGAGAAAAAAGAATTTGATAAAGGAATTTCACTTTGCGGAAGCGGTAACGGAATTAATATGACAGTAAATAAACATCAGGGAATTCGTTCGGCACTTTGTTGGAATGTTGAAATTTCAAAACTTGCAAGACAGCATAATGATGCTAATATTTGTGCAATACCTGCCAGATTCGTTTCGGAAGAAGAAGCAAAACAAATTGTTAAAGTATTTTTAGATACAGAATTTGAAGGGGGCAGACATCTAAAAAGAATAAAAAAAATACCTTTAAAAAATTAAAAAAAGAAAGATATTAAAATCTTGTTATATTAAAATATAAAAAAATATAATACCTTTGAGGAATTAAATAAAAAAAAAATGATATCAAACACTTGTAAATATGCTATAAGAGCAGTTATATATCTTGCCGTAAATTCTGATAATAATGAAAAAATAGGTATTAAAAAAATATCAAAAGATTTGGACTTGCCGGGACCTTTTTTGGGAAAAATAATGCAAACTCTTGCAAAAAACAAACTATTACATTCAATAAAAGGACCTCACGGCGGTTTTAGTTTAGCTAAAGATCCGCATAAAATTTCTTTATATGACATTGTTGAAATTATTGATGGTACCGATGTTTTTCATGAGTGTTTAATAGGTGTTAAAATATGCGAAGGAAATCCTGAAAACAGAGAATACTGTCCTTTCAATAAAAAATCGCATAAAGTAAGGTTTGAACTTATAAAAGTTTTCAGAGAACAGACTATAGGTGATTT
>JALSMF010000016.1 GCA_026987795.1 Bacteroidales bacterium | reverse complement strand
TCGTGGGGCGGAGTTTCGGGTTTTACTACTTACAAATTGCCCAAAGTATTTGAAACCGCAAAACTTGTAATGCAGCGCCGTGATATTGAACTTGATGATACCGAAAAATTAATTTTAAAAACCGTTTTTGAACAAACTGAAGAATTCAGAAGCAGATAATAAAAGTATACTTTTTTCGATACCCTACAATTAAAAAACCACAAAAAAACTGATTTTAATTATTTTATCTGCGGGAACACTCATCAATGACGGTCTTTTAATGTTATACTCAGTCATATCAATCTCAAACATTCCGCTGTAAAATTCTTTTTCACCTTTTACTTTTCTTATTACCGGAATTGTTATGCTTTTTTTAACATTATGGAAAGTCAAAATACCGCTTACTTTAATGTTATTGTCGATTTCCGTAATTTTACTGCTGACAAATGTGACTGCAGGGTATTTTATGGCATCTAAAATTTCAACGGCATGAGAATCTCTATTGGCATTTTTGCTGTCAAAATCAATAATTTTCAGAGCTACTGCAACTTTGTCGATTTTTCCGTCTTTATTTTTTATTATGACAGCTTTAACATTTTTGTTTACTCCTTCCCAGTCATGCATCGGATGGCTCATTTTATATGTTACTGTTGAGATTTTGCTGTCTGCATATTTTTTTATTGTTTCCTGAGCTTTTAAATTTGTTATAAATAACAATATAAGTAATATCGAGAATGTTTTTTTTAATACAATGTTCATTTTTTTATCATTTTAAAACTTAATAATAATTTCTGCTGCCAAAAAAGAACCGAATGCAGTGTATGCAGCTGCCCTGTGATACGGTCGTAAATCAGGATTGTCTTCAACATAAAAAGACAAGATATTTGTAGCAATCATACTTGATAAATGGATAATTGCCAAAGCTCTGTGAACTTTTATGCTGCTGTAACCTTTTCTTTCCGGAATTATTTTCGGCGGAGCAAAAAGAGCTAAGGATGCAGTGGTGAAATATGCGATATTTACTCCGGTTGCAAGTCCTTCGTGTAAATCTCTCAAATTTGTATTTCCGCTGTATAATTTTTCTCCTACAATTCCTTGTGCAATCATTCCTGCGGATGTAAGAATTCCGAGAGTTTGGTGTGCTTTAAAAAAATAACTGCGTATTTTTAATTCTTTCTCTCTATTTTCAGGTGTAAGTTCGAATGCTTTAAAATTTCGCATCAAACCTTTACGTCCCCATAATATTTTTTGGGTAAACATAAATTTTTTCGGTAATAATTGTACTTCCGAATTATCTGACAAATCATTCAATAAATCATCATCATTCTGACTGAATACAGGTATTGATATAAAAATCAATAATATAAAAATTGCTTGTTTTTTCATTTTTTACAAAATTATTAAGTTATGAAAATTGGGATAAACAGCATTTGCTGATAAAGTTACTAAAAAAAAATAAACCTCCAAAATCTAAACTTCGGAGGCTTATTAAATTTAATGACTGTGTCCTTGATGTACAGGGTCATCCTTTGTACTCGTCAAATCCATACCGCAGATAGAACACTTGTCTCCTTTTTTTCCGGTAATGTTATGATGCATAGGACAGGCATAAACAGTTTCGGCATCAGAGTGTTCATCCGACATATCCATATGACGGTCATCATTATTCATCATATCACCGTCTGTATGTTCGTGCTGATCGGCGTTTTCTTCGTTTCCGCAACTTGTTAATACCGTTGCTGTTCCTGCAAACAAAAAGAATGCAGTTGTTAGAATTAAAATTGATTTCTTCATTTTTGTTAAATTTAATTGGGTTAAAAAATATTATTAAAATTGTAAAACTTTTAATTTGTTTATTATTGAATACTGTCTTTTGTATCGCCGCAAGTCGGCATTAAATCACCGTAATACGGATTTTGAATTTGTTTTTGCGTGCTTAACCAAAAAGCTCCTTTATTATCATCAAACATCGGGCAAAATTGTACGTAAACTTTTTCATTTTCGAGTCCGAAACTTTTATATACTTTTATCATTGTTTCCGAAAGCGGTTTAAAAGCTCGTCGCTGTGTGTCAATATTTGTTGCTTCGGCAATTACTTTTGCATTTTCTTTAATTGTTTTTGCAAGTTTCATCCAATACATATGTGCATCGCCTTTAAGAAGTTCCATATTAACTTCTTTAAGATTTTTTAATATGTCTTTGGCTTGGGCAGAAGCCTTTTCTCTGTCTGCCGCAAAAAAATTATCTTTCATCTTTAAGTATGAATTGAGTAATGTATTTATTTGAGTCACAAATTCTTTTGGTGTATCTAACCGATATATATTATCATCTTTAATCTCTTCTCCCGGGTTCATCATACTTGTAACGCCTGCAAGTTGTGCTGCGGCATCAATTTTAAATACACCGTTTGATGCAATTACTTCACCTTCTTTTAATCCTGAATTTACGACATAGAAATTCCCGGCTTCGGGGCCCAAATCTATTGTTCTCATTTTAAAACTCGGGTTTTTTCTGTCCGGAACTTTTACATAAACAACAGAACGTTTACCTGTCCAAAGAACTGAGGTTTTAGGTATTAAAATATCACTGTTTTTACCTGATATTTCAGATTTAACGATACCGTCGGCAAACATTTCGGGTTTTATTTTCAGATTCGGATTTCTCAGTTCAACTCTTACTTTTGCAACTCTTGTTTGCGGATTTATAAACGGGTCGATAAATGTAATTTTTGCTTTAAATTTTTCTCCCGGCAAAGATTGAAATACAAAGTTCACTTCATCACCTATTTTCAGCCAAGGCAAATCACTTTCGTAAGCATCAAAAAGTACCCAAATTTTTGTTAAATCTACAACTTGAAACAGTGCATCGCCTTCTTTAACATAATCGCCCAAAGCCACGTGCCGCATAGTAACGGTTCCTGAGATAGGCGATAAAATATCGAAATAAAGTTTCGGTTTACCGTTTTTTTCTATATCATCAATTTGTTTGTCGGTTAAATCCCACAATTTCAGTTTGCTTCTTGCTGCCGTATAAAAACTCGGATTCGATTTTTTAAAAGCAATTGCTTCCATCAGTTCTTTTTGGGCTGCAACGAGCTCCGGTGAATATATGGTTGCAAGCTTTTGCCCTCTTTTTACGTTTTGCCCGGTAAAATTCACGAACAATTTTTCAATACGTCCCGAAAACCGAGCCGTCAATTCAGCAATTTTTCGTTCATCGGCTTGTGCTTTTCCGAGCAGATAAACTTTCTTTTCGGGTATTCCTTTTTTGACTGAATAAGTTTGGATGTCAGCCAGTTTAATTGCCGATTGTGTCATTAGTATTTCGTCTTCTCCTACAGCTTCATCATCTCCTCCGGCTGTATTTTTCGGAATTAAATCCATTCCGCAAATGGGACATTGTCCGGGTTCCGGTTCGTCAATTTGCGGGTGCATAGAGCATGTCCAGTGTTCTGTTATTTTTTCTTCGGTATTTTGGGTTCGTTCAGTTGCGGAATTTGAAGTTCCTGCAAAAAACAGCCAACCGAAGAATAGTCCTATTATAATACTCGGAAGTATGTATTTGATATTTTCTTTTATTTTTTGAATTAAATTTTTCATCTTTTTATATTTTAAGTCACAGTGTGATTTGTAAATTATATACTTTAAAAATTTTATGCAGTTTTGTTTTAGTATCTTATTTGCCTGTTAAGAAATATATCTCAGCTTTTGCTTTTTCTCTGTCAGCTTTTGCTTTTTCCGTTTCCAAATTATAATTTAAAGCTTTGCGTTCCATTCTCAATATCTCTTCAAAACCGACAGAACTTACGGCATATTCATTTTCCAGTAAACGTAATGCTTGTTTTGCAATATTAAATTGTCTGTTATATAATTTGATTCTTCTTTCAGCATCTTTAAAATTTTTAAAGCTTGTTTCAAAAGCTGTTTCAAGCAGATTTTCCGCATTTTGTTTTTTAGCTTTAACGGCATCTTGTCTAAATTGAACTTCCGAAACTTTTGCTTTGTATTTTTTTCGATTTAAGGGAATCGAAATTCCTATTTTAGGTGCCAAAAAAGCATCGGCTCCCGCGAAATTATTCCCGCCGGTTCCGATAAAGGTATAATCAACACCTACGGAAAATTTAGGCAAACCTTCTTTACGGGCGGCAGTTTTCAAAAAGTTTAATGACTGTAAAGTTAACCCCAAGGTTTTTAAATCGTGATTATTTGCTTTAATACTGTCAAGAACGGCAATTTTATCAACCTTAAAAGTGTCGGTGTCTGAAATTTCAGATATTTTTATTGAAGTTTCTTTTTCCGCATTTAAAAGATTGTTGAATTTAACTTGTTCGCTGTAAAAAACATCTTTGAGCAATGCCAATTTATTTTCAAGTTCGGCAATTTCCATGTCAATTCGAAGTTCATCGGTTGCGGATGCTTTTCCTACTTCAACTTTAACCGAAGCCAATTGTTTAAAAGAATTCAGTATTTCTAAATTTTCTTGTGTTATCTTTATTGATTTTTTGATATAATACAAGGTATAATAAGAATTTCTGACATTAAAAAACAACTTTGATTTTGCTTGTTTAAATGTTTCATATTTTGCTTTTGCAGATTGAATTGCCGCATCTTCTTTTGCTTTTAAAGTTCCGAACCAAGGGAAAAATTGACTTGCTGAAATTTTTGCTTGCTGCGGACCTGTTCTTGTTTCAACCGGCAGAATAAAATAGCCGAATGAAATTTGCGGATCAGGCAGTGCTTTTACTTGCGGAACAATCTGTAAACTTGCATTATATTCGCTGAATTTTGAAGCAAGTTCAGGATTGTTTTTTGCAGCCGTTTCAAGATAATCGGACAGGTTTTGTGCCGATATTATTCTCACGGAAAGCAACATTATTAATAATATTATAGTTTTCATTTTTATTTTTTTTAGACCGTTAAGGATTTACTGACTTGTTTATTTTGTATTTTTTTATTTTTCCTTCTTGCCACATACTGTATAAAACCGGCACAACAAACATTGTCATAACCTGAATTATCATTCCTCCGAAAGAGGGTATAGCCATAGGTATCATAATATCTGCCCCTTTTCCT
>JALSMF010000015.1 GCA_026987795.1 Bacteroidales bacterium | reverse complement strand
ACCGGAAGAATAATTTTATCAATCGTAAAATGTGTTCCGGCAAATTGGTTTGTCCATTTTGCCAATAAATCTACCGGTTCGAGATGTATTCCGAAAAGGTAATTAAAACTTTCGGTAAAAAATCCGGAATATTTGTAGTAAATTAATACCAAAAGATTTATGCTTACGCTTAAAGCAACAAATAGTTTTCTTTTTAAATTATTATCGGATTTTGAAATTGCTTTTCCGGTAAAAAAACCGACAATTATTGAAAAAATCAATAAAAGAAAAAAGATACCGCTTGTTTTGTAGTAGAAAAATATGCTGACAAGAAAAAGATAGGCGTTACGCGGTTTTTCTTTTTTGTAAATTACGGAATACCCGGCATAAACAACGGCAAAAAACAGCCAAAACCACAGCCGCGTGAATATAAGCGGGTGTTCGGGGTCGAAAATGAAGATATTTTTAATAAAATCGGTCATAAATTACGGTTGCGAAAATATAAAAAAACTACGATTTCAGCTTTTTTTCGATATGATTATCCCAACTCTTCAGCAAAGCATTAAAAAGCAGGTTTCCTTTTATTATATATCCTTTTTTTGTAAAATGTATCAGGTCGTTTTGCATTAGTTTGTCTTTGTGCCAAAGGTACGATGAGTTGTATCCGCCCATAATTTCGTAAAAATTCCACACACCGCAATTGTATGTTTTTGCCAAATCAAGAATAACTTTTTCGGCATCGGCGGTAAAGGGCAACGGATCTCTTCGTCGGTAGTAACAATCATTGGGAACGGTAAGCAAAATTGCCGCTTCGGGTACGGCTTTTTTTATCTTGTTCAGAAATTCGATATAGTGTTTTTTGTATCGTTCGGGATTAAATGTTTTTCCGTAGGTATCATTTGTTCCGAGTGAAATAATTACCAAATCCGGATTGAGAGACGACAATTGGTTTTCAAGCAAATTGCATTTTAAAAAAGAAGGTAAACTTGCACCCGAAATTCCGGCATCGGTGTAAACAATTCCCTGAAAATCGTTCTCTAAATCAATGCCGTAGAGGGTGAAACTATTTTGTGCCGTATCAGTTTTTTCCAAATGCAGTTTTACGGGATTTATGTTTTTGCCTGTTTCTATAAGCGTATATCCTTTTTCGGGAAATTCCGTAATTTTATAGGATGAGGTATCGGCAGTAAGTCTTATTTTATATGATTTTTTTCCTGTATCGTGAAATATTTTTATTTTGTTTATCTCATATTTTTGGTAATCAGGATTCAAAGTTATTGTAATACTCGCCGAGCTGTCTTCGGTTGTTGCCGAAATTCCGAGTACTCCCAAGTTACAGTCTTTACGTTCAACATTTCGGCAGGTTTCCCATTTTCCTGTCCATTTGAAGCGAATATTTTTCGGGGTGTACGTTTTCGACATTCCGTAAGGAAAAACCGTTCCTCTGCCGCCGTTCAGTCCGGGATACAGATTTTGCAGTTTTTTTCGGCATACGCCGGAGTATATGCCCGCCTGAATATGAGACCCTCCGAAATGAATAATTCTTATTTTTCCGTCACCTTTAATTACCAGATTGTCAAGTTTTTTATTAAATTTTTCAAAATCAGAACTGTCTCCGGGAAAAAGAATTTTGTTTTTATCTGTTCGAATGTAATTAAAGTCGAACTCGGCATAAGGATAATCTTGTGCAGACAAGATGCCGAAACAGAACACATAAATCAGCAGGCTGAGAATTTTTTTTTGCATTTTATTTGTTCTTTCTTAAATACCTGTTGTATTCATACATAAAGGCATTGTAAAACATTTTGGCAATGTATCTTGCACCTTTAGGAGTAAAGTGTATGAAGTCTTTTTCTGCAAGAGGAGGTTCATAAAACACCCAACTCGGCATTGAATTTTCACCGCCCATAGCTTCATACATATCCCAATAAGCACAATTATTTTCAAAACTTGCCTGTTTCAAAGCATCTCTTATAAGCGGAACGTTGGGATAGGTTACATATATATCGTTCTCTTTTTTTGACATATCGGCTAAACCTATCACCATAATCGTAACGTCAGGGGCAATTCGTTTAAGCGTACGAAGCTGTCTTGAAAATGCTTTGCGATAGTAATCGTAATTTTCTCTTACATTAGGAACAATATTTCCTCCGAACTGAAGTATTAATAATTTTACGTTAAGTTGTTTATACATACGGCTCAGCATACCTAAATCCATACGTGTAAAAAACAGACCGCCGCTGCCTCGCATACCTATGTTATCAACATTAATTCCGGAATAGCCTTCAAGCGAAAAGCCGTAAATATCAGGACTGTCTTCGGCTTCAAATTCAAAACGAATATTTTGCGGAGTTGTCTCAAAATTCCATGTTTTTATCTTATAATCTTGTACGGGCGGCAAAATACTTTCGTCAATAAGTTGCTCATCGGCATAAGTTTTTATTTTCACATCGCTTGTATTATAACCGTAAAACATTTTGCATCTTTTAAATTTTTTCGTAGGACGGAAAGAATAAGGCGATTGTGATATGTTAATACTTGCGTAACTTGTCAGATTATGAGGCATTAATTCGGTTTGTGTAAAAGTTTTGAGAGAGTCGGGAACTGTGTCTGCAAGTATGGGAGTAAATCTTGCAAAATTACCTGTCATACCGTATCGTCTGTGTTTTACGGTTGTGTCGCGTCTGCCGTAAATTGTATATCTTTTCCAATTTCCGGAAACGGATTGTATCATCGGCGATTTAAAATTAAATGCTTTTACTGCGGGAACGATTCCCGGACCTGAACCTCCGAATTGTGTTTGCAGTTTATATCTGAAATAGTCGGTAATTCTGTCGGTTTCAATTTGAGAATCGCCGTAATGCATAATTCGGATAATTTGTCTTTCATTTTTGATATTTGCTAAAATTTTAAAGAAGTTGTCTAAACTTGAACGTGTATTATCCGGAAAATCAATATATCTCACAACAGAATCAATTTTAACAGGCATAGGCTTGTAGTAGATATATTGTGAATCTATCATTACGGAATCAAAATTTTCTTTTTCGTCTTTTTCGTCCGTAAATGATACTGTATCTGTAATTTCCTTAATATCTGTGCCGTTAATAATATTTGAAATGTCAACTTTATTTTGTTCGGGCGGATTAATAAGCTCTTCAATCGTTATAAATTTCAGAGTTATGTTATGATTAATTTTTATTCCGTCTGTAGGGAATACAATTGAAAGTAACAGTAAAACAAATAATGACGACAATGTAAACAACAGAACTTTTTTTGGTGTCATCTTACCGGTATTAGGAAATTATTTTTTCTTAATTATAATTTCTTGTCCTACTTTCAGGTCTCTGACATCTTCATCTGAGAACCCGTTTATTTTTTGAATATCTCCGGCTGAGACTCCGTCATATTTTTTTGCAACAGACCATAAATTATCTCCTGATTTGAGTTTATAAACGATATATTTATTTTTATCGGGTTTTACAATTGTTTTTTTGTTTGTTCTCGGAATATTTGTTTTCTCTTTTTGAGCAGAACTCATTTTATCAATTTTTTGATAATGAGAATATTTTTTTATCGGAACCCAAATTGCCACTTTTTGTCCTATCTGAAGCTTTGTACTTCTTGTTTTGTTCCAATATTTAAGGTCGTTTACCGAACAGTCATACCATTCGGCAATATTGCTGTATGTATCTCCTGCTTTAACGTGATAATACAATTTTTTCTTTCCGTTTGTACTCGGAGGTGTGTATTTATAATTTGTATAAGGTCTATCGCTTTTTGAAGGAGAAATCAGAGAGACTTGTTCGCTTAAATATATACTGTCTTTATATTTATAAATTTCGTCTTCGGCATTTAAAAAGTCACTGACTTTATCGAACGGGAGTCGCAAAGGATACGATTTAAAATTTCCGGGAATTATGTCTCTTTTATATTGAGGATTTAATATTGCAAGTTTTTCGTAATCAATATCTAAATACTCGGAAACTTGGCGTAAATTAAGTTTCTTTTTAATCATAACAGTATCTGTTATGATATTCATATCAACTTTTTTTGGCGTAATATTATGTTCTTTATAATAATTCATTGAGTATAAAGCTGCTATATATGCAGGGATATAACCTCTGGTTTCGCGGGGCAGGTAGGGATAAATTTCCCAGAAATTAGTTTTGCCGCCGGCACGTTTTATGGCTTTTTTTACGTTTCCGGCACCGCTGTTGTAAGCTGCAATTGACAATGTCCAATCACCGAAAATTTTATACATATCGCGGAGATATCTTGCGGCAGCTTCGGTAGATTTAAGAACATCCATCCTTTCATCTACGTAAGAATTTATTTCCAAGCCGTACATCTTTCCGGTGGGATACATAAACTGCCACAAACCGACAGCTCCGGAACGTGAGCGTGCACGCGGATTTAAAGCGGATTCGATAATCGGAAGATAGCCGAGCTCGAGCGGTAAATCGTATTTATCAAGAATTTGTTCAAAAAAGGGCATATAATATTCCGAAATTCCGAGAAGATATCTTCGTGATTTTGTGTCTTTTGTATAGAATTTTATCCAATCTCTGACAATCTTATTATAAGTCATCGGAACAACCGTGGGAAGCTTATAAAGTCTTTCTATATAAACAGAATCAGGGAGGGTTTCGTTTATTGTATTTCCGGAAATATTTGTTGATGTATGGTCTTGCTCTGTCAGGCTGCGTTTAACATACCAATTGTTTACAAGTTCTTCTAAATATTCTGATTGTTGTGTTAACGCATCATAATTTTCTTGTGTAGTATCCTGTTTTTTTTGTGCGTTTGAATAAAGTACAGAAATGAATATTAAGATTATTAAGGTTATTTTTTTCATAGTTATTTAAAATTAAAGCAAAATGTGAGTCCTACTGTATTTTGTTTTTTCCTTCCGTAAAGAGGAAATATTTCGGGTGATATTTTCAAAGATAAGTCTTCGCTTACGTCAAAATCGGAAAGTTCGGCATCTACAACTGCATCAATAATATTTAAAGTATATACCGCAAGGAAAATAACTGCCGATAAGTCTCTGTTTCGTCTTGAATTATTTTTATAT
>JALSMF010000014.1 GCA_026987795.1 Bacteroidales bacterium | reverse complement strand
TCTTGAGAGAAACCGGTTATTACCGAAAGAATTAAAATATTTGTCAATACGGCAGCAAACTTTCTTTTCATAATTTTTTTTCAAAAATGAGAAAAAAAAAGCAGATTATAAAGTTTTTTTAAAAAATACGAAAAAGAGTTTGCTTAATTAATAATTTGGTTAGTTTCTGTGTTCGGAAATACAACCCAAGGCTTGAATTTTTTTGCCTTTTCAAAATCCATTTGGGCATAAGAAAAGATAATGATAATATCCCCCGGTATAACTTTTCGTGCCGCAGCACCGTTGAGTTCTATCTTTCCTGAATTTCGCTCACCTTTAATTACGTATGTTTCAATGCGTTCGCCGTTGTTGTTATTCACTATTTGCACTTTTTCGCCTTCAATAATATTTGCAGCTTCCATTAGTGCTTCGTCAACGGTAATACTGCCGACATAGTTCAAGTCCGCACCGGTTACGGTAACCCTGTGAATTTTTGATTTTAAGACTTGTATGGTCATTATTTTAAAATTGCTTCGAACTTAAAAGAACAAATTTAAGTCCGGAAATTTTTGCAAAGGAAATAAATATTTTAAACAAGCCAATGAATCGGCATATTTTTTTTATTTTAAGAATATCTTTCGGCTGTTTCGACAAGCTCAATAACCGAAGTTGTTTGTTGACTGAGCTTGTCGAAGTCAATGTATTATCCCAATAAAATTTCCAATATCTGAATTGCGGCTTCGGAAACCGATGTTCCGGGTCCGAAAATTCCGACAACGCCGGCATCGTATAAAAATTGATAATCCTGATGCGGAATTACACCGCCGACAATTACCATAATATCTTCTCTGCCGAGTTTTTTAAGTTCTTCAATGACTTGCGGGACAAGTGTCTTGTGTCCTGCTGCCAAACTTGATACGCCGAGAACATGAACATCGTTTTCGACGGCTTGTTTGGCGGCTTCGGCAGGTGTTTGAAAAAGCGGACCTATGTCAACGTCGAAACCGATGTCGGCATAACCGGTTGATACTACTTTTGCTCCGCGGTCGTGTCCGTCTTGTCCCATTTTGGCAATCATAATTCGCGGTCTTCTGCCTTCTTGTTCGGCAAATTTATCGGCAAGTTTGCGTGCTTTTTCAAAACTCATGTCATTTTTGCTTTCTGATGAATAAACTCCGGATATTGAACGGATGACGGCTTTGTATCTGCCGGCAACTTTTTCTATTGCATCGGAAATTTCACCGAGCGTTGCTCTTTTTTGTGCTGCAATTACGGAAAGTTCCAATAAGTTTCCTTTTCCGGTTTTCATACTTTCGGTGATTGCATTAAGTGCTTTTTCTACCTCCGTGTTGTTTCTTTCGGCTTTTAATTTTTTCAGTCTTTCAATTTGTGAAAGTCTTACGGCAGTATTGTCAACTTCTAAAATATCAATAGGATCTTCTTTTTCGAGGCGGTATTTATTTACACCTACTATGATGTCTTTTCCGCTGTCAATACGTGCCTGTTTGCGTGCTGCGGCTTCTTCTATACGCATTTTCGGAATACCTGTTTCAATAGCTTTTGCCATTCCGCCGAGTTCTTCGACTTCTTCAATCAGCTTCCAAGCTTTGTGAGCAATTTCGTGTGTCAGTTTTTCGACATAATAAGAGCCCGCCCAGGGGTCAACGGATTTTGTGATTCCGGTTTCTTCCTGTAAATAAATTTGCGTATTTCTTGCTATTCGTGCGGAAAAATCTGTCGGTAAAGCAATTGCTTCGTCAAGAGCGTTGGTGTGTAAAGATTGTGTATGTCCGAGAGCGGCAGCCATAGCTTCAATACATGTTCTTGCAATATTATTGAACGGGTCTTGCTCGGTTAAACTCCATCCGGAAGTTTGGCTGTGAGTTCGCAGAGCAAGAGATTTCGGATTTTTCGGGTTGAATTGTTTTACGATTTTTGCCCAAAGCATACGTGCGGCACGCATTTTGGCAATTTCCGTAAAGTGATTCATTCCTATTGCCCAAAAGAATGAGAGCCGGGGTGCAAAACTGTCGATATCCATTCCGGCATTTACGCCTGTTCGCAGGTATTCCAATCCGTCGGCAAGGGTGTATGCCAATTCGATGTCGGCAGTAGCTCCGGCTTCCTGCATATGGTAACCCGAGATACTGATGGAGTTGAATTTGGGCATATTTTTCGATGTGTATTCGAAAATATCGGCAATAATTCGCATAGAGGGGGCGGGAGGGTAGATGTATGTGTTTCTGACCATAAATTCTTTCAGAATATCGTTTTGTATGGTTCCCGAAAGTTCTTCGAGCTTCGCTCCTTGTTCTAATCCGGCAACGATATAAAACGCCAAAACCGGCAATACGGCACCGTTCATTGTCATTGAAACCGACATTTTGTTGAGCGGAATTTGGTCGAACAGGATTTTCATATCCAAAATACTGTCGATGGCAACACCGGCTTTTCCTACATCACCTACAACGCGTTCGTGGTCGGAGTCGTAGCCGCGATGGGTTGCTAAATCAAAAGCAACGGAAAGTCCTTTTTGTCCGGCTGCCAAATTTCGACGATAGAAAGCATTTGATTCTTCGGCAGTTGAAAATCCGGCATATTGGCGAATTGTCCAAGGTCGCATAACATACATTGTTGAATACGGTCCTCTTAAATAGGGCGGTATTCCGGCTGCATAGTTGAGGTGCTCAAAGTCTTTCGTGTCTTCTTTGGTGTAGAAGGCATCTAATTCAATTTTTTCAGGTGTCATAAATTTTTCACCTCTGCTGATATTTCCGGTAACTTTTTCCGGGTTACCTGATTTTATATTTATTTTTTTGAAGTTCGGTCGCATATTATAGTTCTTTTATAAGAATATTTTCGGGTTTTACAGATTAAATTCCTAAAAGTTTGTTAAAATTCTTCAGGGTTTCCAGGATGTTAGATTTTATATGGATAAAATGTTCAATTCCCTGTGATTTCAGCTCTTCAATATGTTCTTTCGGGTAACCGGCAACGACTGTGATTGCTTTACCTTTTAACTTATTGTAAATTTCGGGAACAATGTTCGGGTATTGGTCATCAGAGCTGCAGATAACTACTATGTCTGCATTTGCCTCTATGGCAGCATTTATGCCGTTTTCGGGTGTTTCAAAACCGAGATTGTCAATAACTTTATATCCTGCACAAGCAAAGAAGTTTGATGAGAAAGCTGCCCGAGCCTTACGCATTGCAAGGTTTCCGTAAGTTAACAGAAAGACTGTCGGTTTTTTACCGCTTTTCTCTGTTGATAATCTTAACTCTTCAAGTTCTTTTGCACCGCGGAAGAATTTTATCGGTTCTGTTTCGGTGTTTTTGTTTTCGGGCAACGACCATGAATAAACGTTAAAATCTATATTATTTTTTATTTCTTCATTAAAATTAGGGTATTGGTTTGTTCCGAGCAGTATTTCTTTTCGGGTTGCGATATTAAGTTTTCGTTTTTCTGCGGTTTCTTTTATTTGATTTTGGATGTAATTTTGTTGCAGAGCTTGATTGTATCCTCCGAGATCTTCTGTTTTAATGAAAATTTCCCATGATTTTTCAATAATATCATTTGTAAGGTTTTCAATAAAATATGAACCGGCTGCCGGGTCAACTGATTTGTTAAAATAAGCTTCTTCTTTAAGAATTATTCCGGTATTTCGAGCTATTCTTTCAGAAAATTCATCCGGCTTTTTGTATGTAAAATCAAAAGGTTTAACGGTAATAACATTTGCTCCTCCCAATATTGCCGACATAGCTTCCGTTGTATTTCGGAGTTGGTTTACGTAAGGGTCGTAAATCGTTTTATTTCTGTCGGAAGTTATTGAATTTATATACATTTTTCCTGTGTCTTTGTCAGATGTCCATGCTTCGCAGATTTTTGCCCACAGGAATCTTGCGGCTCTTAACTTCGCAATTTCAATAAAGTAGTTTGAGCCGATACCGAAATTAAACACTATTTTAGGAATCAGTTTTTCCGGGTTTATTTCGTTTTTTTCAGCTTCGCTTAATATTTCATTTGCAGAACTTAATGCAAAAGCAAGTTCTTGAGTTGCCGATGCTCCGGCATTTGCAAACCATATACCGTTTATTCCGACAGGTTTTATTAAGGGGTAATTTTCGGTAATATTGAGCATCTTTTTTAAATCATCGAACACTTTGCCGATATTTCGAGACGTGTAAAAGTCTCCGGTAATTGTCTTGTATCCGAAAGGGTCAAAATCGAAGGTTGCCTTTATTTTGCTTTTATTGAAGTTGTTATTTTTGACAAATTTGATGAACAGGTTTAATATTTTTTCGGATAATTTACCTGATATGAAATTTATTGTTGTTTTTTCGGGATTAATACCTGCCAGAAGTGTGTTAATATCATTTTGGTTAATCTCTTCTTTGTGACAAAGAAAGAAGCCGACAGAATCAATGCCTTTTTTTATTATATCAAGAGCTTTTTTACCTGCTTTTCCGAAATCTTCAACAAAAATATCTTGCTTTATGTCAAAATTATTATTTTTTGTTTTGATACCTCTTACATAAGGGTATTTCCCGGGTATATTTTCCGTGAACTCAATATTTTTAATGTTTTCTTCTCGGTAGTAGGGTTTGATTTTTATTTCTTCAATAGTTTTGCTTACCAGCTTTTTATTGTAATCGGCACCTTTAAGGTCTTTTTTTATTTTTTCTTCCCATTGTTCGGTGCTTATCGGCGGAAATTCATAAAATAATTTCTTTTTTAACATAGCTTAAATTTTTTGCAAATGTAGATATTCGGATTTATTGAGATATGATTTTTATCAATTTTTTTTATACTTTTAAACACTTCCTGCATCGCTTGCCGTAATCTTATTTGTTTTTTTGCCGAATAATAATAAAGATTGTTATTTGCCGATTGAGTCAGTCTTGTATTTTTTTTGAATATTAAAGAATCGCGGTATTTGTCATTGCTGTCCAAATTATATAGGCAATATACAAGAAGATTAAAAAACTGCCGAATATTTTTCCGACTTTCCACTTGTTAACCAGAAATAAAAAGAGAACTATGAGGACGGATGCCAAAAGAAAATAAGCAGACTCTTCAAT
>JALSMF010000013.1 GCA_026987795.1 Bacteroidales bacterium | reverse complement strand
CGGTATTGCCGGGCGACATATAAAAAGCATTCAAAACAGCCACAACATATATATAAAAAATGAAGAACATCTCATAAAACAAGAAGACGTTGACAGGCTCGCTTACGAAATAAAAAACATAAGTCTCGAATCCGGGCAAGAAATAATTGACGTAATCCCTCTCGATTTCAAGGTCGACTCAGAAACCGGAGTCACTCAACCCGTAGGAATGCACGGAAAAAACCTTACGGGAAATTACCACATAATAATCGGCGGAAAAACCTCGGCAAAAAACATAAAACGATGCTTAGAAATAATAAACATTAAACCCAAAACCCTGTATTTAGAACCCATCGCCTCTGCAGAAGCAGTCCTTACGGAAGAAGAAAAAGAAGCCGGCGTAGCATTAGTTGACATAGGCGGCGGCACAACCGACATTGCCGTTTTTTATGAAGGAACTCTAAGACATACCGCAGTAATTCCTTTCGGAGGAAACATTATTACAAACGACATTAAAGAAGCATACAAAATCCTTAATAAACATGCCGAAAAGCTGAAAAACGAATGCGGCACGGCATTAAGCGAATTTGCGGAAAAAGACAGCGTAGCTGTTATTCCGGGCATCAACGGCAGAGAACAAAAAGAAATAGACCTTGAGGGACTTTCCAAAATAATTCAGGCTCGAATGGAAGAAATAATAGAAATTATCAACTTCGAATTGATAAATTCGGGATACAGAGATAAATTAGCAGCAGGAATTGCATTAACGGGAGGCGGCTCCTTGCTGGAAAATCTGCCTCAGCTTATGAAGTATAAAACAGGACTTGACGTAAAAATCTCAAAACCGTCAGACAATATTTCCTCCGGAGGTGCAAGAGTAAACAGCCCGAAGCTGTCAACTGCCGTAGGTCTGATAATGCTCGGTTTTAAAAATGCCGGCACCTTTGACTTTACCCTGAAAAAAGACAAAAAGAAGAAAAATAAACAAAAAGCAAACACGACAAACGGAATAAAGTCTTTTTTCGGAAACGTAGGCGGAATTGTAAAACAAAAAACCATCGAATTTTTTAACGAAGAAGATACAGAATTTGAAAGCTGAAAAATTCAAAATTTTAATCAATTAAAATATAATAATTATGGACGACTTATTAGATTTCACCCTGCCCGTTAATTATCAAAGTATAATAAAAGTTATAGGTGTAGGAGGCGGAGGCAGCAACGCTGTTAACTATATGTATAACAAAGGTATCAACGGTGTTGATTTTATAATTGCAAATACCGATGTTCAGGCTCTGAAAAAAAGCCCCGTAAAGAAAAAAATACAACTCGGAAGAACCCTTACCGAAGGTCTCGGTGCCGGGAACAAACCCGAAAAAGGAAGAGAAGCCGCAATAGAAAATATAGAGGATGTAAAAGAAATACTTGCCGAAGGCACAAAAATGGTTTTCATAACTGCCGGAATGGGCGGAGGAACCGGCACCGGGGCAGCACCTGTTATTGCCGAAGCGGCAAAAGAAATGGGTATTCTTACCGTAGGAATAGTTACAATACCGTTTCGCTACGAAGGGAAAAAACGCATTAACAGTGCAATAGAAGGAATTACTCTTATGGAGCAGCACGTTGACGCTCTTTTGATTATAAACAACGAAAAAATAAGAGAAATATACGGAGATTTGCCTGTTTCAAAAGCTCTCGGAAAAGCCGATGAAGTATTAACAGTCGCAGCAAAAGGAATTGCTGAAATAATCACTGTCGAAGGACATGTAAACGTCGACTTTGCCGATGTCGAAACCGTAATGCGAAACAGCGGGGTTGCAATTATGGGCACAGGTGAAGGAAGCGGAGAAAACAGAGCCGAAATAGCCGTAAAAGCTGCTTTAAACTCTCCGCTGCTTGACAATACAGACATTAAAGGAGCCAAAAATATACTCGTAAATATAGTATCCGGAGAAAAAGAAGCCACAGCAGACGAACTAAGCTACATAAACGAATTTGTTCAGGAAATGGCAGGAAATGACAGGGTTAAATATAATGCCGATTTAATTTGGGGAAACAGTATTAACGAAGCTATGGGAGAAAAACTGTCCGTAACAATTATTGCCACCGGCTTTAAAACTCGTGATTTGCCCGAAATATTCTCTGCTCACGTCAATATAGAAAAAGAAAAAAACAAGCAGGAAAAGCCGAATAAAAAAAATATCATAATAATAGATGACAATGAAATAAAACCAGAATACTATAAAGAAAAACAAAAGCTGACAGCTCCCGAATTTGAAATAAAAAATACACCTTCGAGAAAAAATAAAAAAATCACGGACGAAATAACCGTTAAAAAAATATCAAAAGATACCGGAACGAATAAAAGTTACAGCTCCGAAAAGCTGCAAACCGACACAATCAAGCAAAAACTTTCCGACTATATGTCAAACGTAGAAGAGCTTGAAAGCATTCCGGCATACAAAAGAAAAGGAATTATTCTTAAAACCGAAAATTCTGAAGAAACAGACTCTTTCTCTCGTGAAACACTTTCTGATGCCGAAGGCGAAATAACAATTAAAAAAAACAACCCGTATCTGCACGATAAAGCAGATTAAAATAATAACTTTGTGAGTAACGAAACTTTTTATTCTTCTGTATGGAAAAAAAATATATTCTTGCTTTAGACCAAGGAACAAGCAGTTCCAGAGCCGTCATTTTTGACAAAAAGCAAAATATTATCGGTATCGAACAACAAGAATTCAGACAGTTCTATCCTAAAACAGACCGAGTAGAACAAAATCCTCACGAAATTTGGGAGAGCCAGTTCTTAACTGCAAAAACTCTAATTACAAAACTAAAAATAAAGCCTGAAGAAATAGCAGGTATAGGAATAACGAACCAAAGAGAAACAACAATTGTTTGGGACAAACATACGGGAGAACCCGTTTACAACGCAATTGTTTGGCAAGATAAACGGACAAGTGATATCTGCAACAAACTCAAAAACGGTATTAACGACACCTATGTAAAAGAAAATACCGGATTGCTGATTGATGCCTATTTTTCCGCAACAAAAATAAATTGGATATTAAACAATGTCGAAGAAGCAAAAGAAAAAGCCGAAAAAGGAGACTTACTTTTCGGAACTGTGGATACTTGGCTTATCTGGAAACTTTCCGGAGGAAAATTGCACATTACCGACTATTCTAATGCCTCACGAACCTTACTTTTCAACATAAACACTCTTAAGTGGGACAAAAACCTGTTAAAACTGTTTAACATTCCCGAAAAAATATTACCTAAAATTCAAAATTCGAGCGAAATTTACGGAAGCACAACCAAAGAACTCTTCGGGGCAGAAATTCCGATAGCCGGAATTGCAGGAGACCAGCAAGCCGCACTGTTCGGACAACAATGCTTTGCCCCGGGCGAAGCAAAAAACACATACGGAACAGGTTGTTTTATGCTTTTAAATACAGGCGAAAAACCCGTAAAATCAAAATCCGGACTTCTTTCCACAATTGCTTGGGGTATAGGCAATAAAATAACTTATGCCCTGGAAGGCAGCGTGTTTATGGCGGGTGCTGCCGTAAAATGGCTTCGAGACGGAATAAAAATAATATCTTCGGCGTCGGAAACAGAACAACACGTAAAACAAACAACCGGCAACGAAGGCGTATATTTTGTCCCTGCATTTGCGGGCTTGGGTGCACCATATTGGGATGCCGAAGCCAAGGGAATTATAGCCGGATTAACTCAAGGAGTTACGGAACATCACATAGTCAGAGCCACATTAGAATCTCTGGCATATCAGACAAAAGATATTTTAGATGCAATGACAGAAGACTCCGGAATTAATTTAAAAGAACTCAATGTTGACGGAGGTGCTTCGGTAAATAACTTTTTAATGCAGTTTCAGGCAGATATCCTTAATAAAAAAACCGTAAGACCGGAAATTGTGGAAACCACTGCGGCAGGTGCAGCATTCCTTGCCGGCTTAGCCGTAAATTTTTGGACTGAAAAAGAATTGATTTCAGAAAGAAAAATTGACAAAATTTTTACTCCTGAAATAAAAAAAGAAGACAGAGACAAATTATATAAAGGTTGGAAAACAGCCGTAAAACAATGTATGTTGCATGACTAAACAAAAAAAAGCATACATATTTGCTCTTTCTGCAGTATTGCTGTGGTCAACCGTTGCCGTTTCTTTCAAAAAAGCTCTGCAATATGTTGATTTTTTACAACTGCTTCTGTTTGCATCATTTACCGCATTATTGATTTTTTTGTTTATAGCCTTTATCAATAAAACTGTCCATCAGCTTTTTAAAATTAAAAAAAAAGATATTTTATCATCAGCATTCATTGGTTTTTTAAACCCTTTTCTGTATTACGTTGTTTTGTTTAAAGCATATTCTCTCCTGCCGGCACAAATCGCACAACCTTTAAATTATCTTTGGCCGGCTGTTTTGGTTTTGCTTTCGGCACCTTTGCTCGGCGAAAAACTAAAATTAACGAGTATACTTTCTTTGCTTATCGGCTTTATCGGGGTTTATATTATTTCAACAAGAGGAGATTTGTTCGGTTTTAAAATTGACAAACCTTTCGGAGTGGCATTAGCTGCCGGAAGTTCCGTTATTTGGGCTTTATCCTGGATTTTTAATCAAAAAGACAAACGAAACGAACAAACAAAATTATTCTGGAACTTCCTCTTCGGATTTATATACATTCTTATTGCCGTTATTATTTTTTCCGAATTAAAGATACCGGGAACAAACGGAATTTTTGCCGTTATCTATGTCGGATTTTTTGAAATGGGAATAACGTTCTTCCTCTGGCTGAAAGCCTTACAACTGACAGAAAGAAACGACAATATAAGTAATCTGATATTTATTTCGCCCTTTTTGGCTCTCTTTTTTATTCATATTATACTTAAAGAAGAAATTTTTTACACAACATATATAGGACTTATTCTGATTATATCAGGAATATTTATTCAAAAAATAAAAAAAACATAATTTATTAAGAGTTTCAGCATCTTTTAAAGCCTCAACAAGCCTTAAAAACACATTAAAATTGAAAACCCGGCATTGAAAAAAGAAAAATACA
>JALSMF010000012.1 GCA_026987795.1 Bacteroidales bacterium | reverse complement strand
GATTATAATGAATATACACCTTGCGAAGTTATTACAGGCTCGTCAAACCTTACCGATGCAGGGCTTGGAGCAAATATTCAATCTAATTATGAATTTAATGTTGCACTTAGAGATTATGAAGATATTAAATTTGCAACCGATGAATTTGAAAAACTTTGGGAACAATCTGTACCTATTTTAAAAGAAGAAGCCCAAAAAATTAAGCAAAACACTTTTTTACGAGACAATTTTACGCCTTACGAAATTTATATTAAGATGCTTATTGAATATTTTGGCAAACGTGTTGAATACGACCCATATAATATTGATTTACTCTTACCGCCTAAATATTATCGTCTTAAATATCAATCGGATGCCGCTAATCAAGGATATTCTATTATGATGAAACACAATGGTTTTATACTTGCCGACGTGGTAGGGCTTGGAAAAACCATTATTGCATGTATGATAATCAAAAAATTTATTTACGAAAACGGAACACATACAAGAGTTTTGGTAGTTGTACCGCCGGCTATTGAAAAAGGCTGGCGAACAACTGTTAAAGATTTTGAATTAGATTTACATTTTAGCTTTATTACACTTGGCAGTTTGCATAAAATTACAGACAAAAAAAATATTTTTGAATACAATCCCGAAGATTTTGATTTAATTGTTATTGATGAAAGTCATAAATTCAGAAATGAATATACAGATATGTATATTAAATTGCAGGAAATTTGCAAAACACCACGTAAAAGACCGGCTGAAACAGGAGATAACCGAAAAAAAATAATTCTTATTTCGGCAACACCACTAAATAACAGACCACAAGATATTGAAAATCAATTATATCTTTTTCAAGACAAACGAAACAGCACGCTCGAAAATATTAGAAATTTACAGGCATATTTTAAACCTATAAACGAGAAATACAAAAAACTTTCAAAAGAAACGCCATTAAATATAAAAAAATTAAAAGCATTATTTCAGCAGTTAAGAGATGATCTTATTGAACAGCTTGTAATTCGCCGAACAAGAACAGATATTGAAAACAATCCCGATTACCTTGAAGATTTAGAAAAACAAAATATTAAATTTCCGAAAGTTAAAGGGCCATTTGCTTTAAAGTATAAATTAAACAAAAAACTTACTCACTTATTTTATGATACGGTTTCATTATTAACAAGTTTAGACGAAGAAGGTAATGAAACCGATGGAATAGGATATTATAGGTATAGAGCAATTGAATTTTTAGCTAATAAAAAATTGGCAAAAGAAAGATACGGAAATGTAGGACAAATTTCGGGCAGACTTTCGGCAATTATGAAAACTCTTTTAATAAAACGTTTGGAAAGTAGTTTTTTTGCTTTTAAAATGTCGCTTGACAGATTGCAAAAAGCAATAAACAATATGATAGAAATGTTTGAAAACGACAGAATTTTTATTGCACCCGATTTAGATATTAATAAACTTTTGGAAGAAGGATACAGCTACGACCAAATTGAAGAACTTATTAACAAAAAAAGTATTGATAATCCTGAATTTGAAGTAAAAAACATTGAATACGAAGCCGATAATTTTTCAGATGAGTTTTTAGAGCATCTGAAAACAGACAAACAATATGTAGATGATTTGGTAGAACGCTGGGCAGAAGTTAAAAACGACCCGAAATTGAAAGAATTTACAGACAAAATTAAAAATGATTTTTTTGATGAGAATAAAAATATTAGCGGGAAATTAGTTATTTTTTCGGAGAGTAAAGAAACAGCAGAATTACTATCGCAAAAATTAAGTAAAATACCTAAAATAAACAGAAAAGGCATATTAACTGTTAGTGCCGAAAACCGTAAAAATATTGAAAACATTTTACTCGATAATTTTGATGCAAATTTGGACGTAGAGAAATGGAAAAACGACTATGATATTGTAATTACTACCGAAGTTTTGGCAGAAGGTATTAACCTGCATCGCAGTAATATGATAGTAAATTACGATACGCCTTGGAATGCTACACGATTAATGCAACGCATAGGAAGAGTAAATCGTATAGGCTCAAGAGCCGATAATATTTATGTATATAATTTTTATCCCTCTACCGAAGGCGATGCGCAAATAAATTTAATAAATAATGCGCTTCGCAAACTGCAAGCGTTTCATACTGCCTTTGGCGAAGACAATAAAATATTTTCTAAACTCGAAGAAAAAGGCGAAGGTGCATTATTCGGAAATAAAATTGTAAAAGAGGAAAGCGAAATTCTTAAATATTTAATAGAACTAAGAGATTTTAAGAAAAAATACCCAAAGAAATTTATACAATACAAAAACATTAAAAACAAAGCACGTTGCGGACGAAAAGCACAAGAAAATTTGCAACCTACTATTTTTAATACCGAAAACAATCAAATTACATACCCTTTGCAAAACACATCGCTCACATATCTTAAAAGCGAAAACCACCCGGGAATATTTTGCTTGGTAACATCCGAAATGCAAATTATTGAACTAAATTTTTTACAAGCTGTTAAAATATATAAAGCAAACGAAAAAGAAAAAGCAATAGAATTACACAAACTACACCACGAGCAAACCCTTGCGGCAATGAATTTTTTTAAATCGGAAAAAAACCAAGAAGATTTACAAAACATTACAAAAAGAAATCTTAGTCCGGCAGAAAATAAAGCGCTCACAAACTTAAATGCCATAATTAAAATTGCACAAACAGAACAAAAAAAACAAGCTCTGAAAAGAGCTATGGAAGTAATAAGAAAAGGTACTTTTGCAAGCAAAGGATTACCCAAAAAAATAAATGTTTTTTTTACGGCAAACACTGAAATGCTAAAAGAACCTCAAAAATTTATTGACAAGCTTTTTATTGAGATACTCGATAAATTAGATTTGTCGGCAAATGTAGAGAATATTATAAAAAACAAAAATACTCATTTCGGAATTATTAACCCAAAAATTGTTTTAACCCAAAGTTTCAAATAATATGGCAAACCAACAACAAATAAAAACAGCATTGCAACAAGCTTACGATCTTCACCTCTTTGCAAAAAATGTCTTAAACCCCGTTTTTGGAAATGCTTTTCAGATGCGTTCGTTAATTACTGCAAGTATAGAGCCAACACAAACCGAAAAAAAATCAATAGATAAAGTTTTTATTTACGGTAAAATTGAATTGGAAGACGCAACAGAAATAACTTGTTACCAAATAGAATTACAGCCAAATGTAAAAATTGAACAATCTAAAATAGCCATACAACAACATGTTCGTAAATTATTAACCGCCGGAAAAGCCGCTCTTATTAATTTTGTAAACCCAGACAACAAAGACCTTTGGCGTTTAACTTTTATTGCAAAAGACAGCCAAATTACCGAAAAAGGAATTACAGAAATAGAAACAAACCCCAAACGATATACCTATTTGCTCGGAACTAACGAAAGCTGTAAAACCGCTGCCGAACGTTTTGAATTACTAAGCGAAGAAACCAAAATTACGCTCGAAACTGTAACAAATGCCTTTTCTGTTGAAAAACTTAGTAAAACTTTCTTTGATGAATATTTACAACATTACAACAAGTTTGTTGAATATATTACAAAATCAAATTTCAGAACTTCGGTTTTTAATGCCGATGATAAAGCTATTCGGGATTTTACCAAAAAACTTCTGGGCAGAATTGTTTTTCTCTACTTTGTGCAAAAAAAAGGATGGCTCGGGGCTTCTAATTTAGAGTATAAAGACGGTTTGCAAAATTTTATGACCGATTTTTATAAACTATCAGGTGCCAACGAAACTTTTTACAATAATTATCTGAAAATTTTATTTTTCGATACACTTAACAAACAACGCCCAGAAGATAATTTTAAAATGCCCGACGGAAAAATACTAAAAATTCCGTTCCTTAACGGCGGACTTTTCGATAAAGAAAAATTCGACGATAAAATATTAACTTTCAAACCCGAATTATTTCATAATGCTTTGAACGAAGAAGACCCGAAGCAAAGAGGATTTCTCGATTTCTTAAATTCATATAATTTTACAATTTACGAAGATAGCCCCGACGAGCAAACAGTAGCCGTTGACCCCGAAATGCTCGGACATATTTTCGAAAACCTGCTCGAAGACAACAAAGACAAAGGTGCATACTACACACCAAAAGAAATTGTGCATTATATGTGCCAAGAAAGTTTAGCTGAATATCTGAAAACAAACCTGTCTGCGTCTTCAATATCTGAAAGCGTTTCAAAATCATTAGAACAATTCATTAAACACAAAAAAGTAAACGAAATTATAATACAGTACGCCGACAAAATAGATACACTACTCGAAAAAGTAAAAATTTGCGACCCTGCAATTGGTTCCGGGGCTTTCCCCATGGGACTTTTGCAGGAAATTACAGGAATTAAAGAAATAATTGCATACAAAACCGGCAAAGAATGGAAACCCGCACAAGTAAAACAAAACATAATACAAAACAGCATTTACGGTGTGGACATTGAAAAAGGTGCTGTGGATATTGCACGCCTGCGGTTTTGGCTTAGCTTGGTGGTAGATGAAGAAAAACCAAAACCATTGCCAAACTTAGATTATAAAATAGTGATAGGAAACAGTCTGATAAGTAAATTTGAAGACGAAATTATTGAAATTAATTGGAGTTTGGCAAACAACCCTGCATTACAACAAAGCCGTCCCGATTTATTCAAAAGAATTAATCAAAACATAAAAAATATTTATACTACGCAACACGATTTTTTTCATTCCGTAAAAGATAAAAAGGAAATAAAATTTAAAATTCGCAATCTGAAAATTGAATTATTAGAAACCCTTATTGAAATAGAAAAGCAGATACTAATAGAAAAAGGAATAAAACCCGATTATGCCACAAAAAGAAAAGAAATTGTTGAAATTACCAAGCGAAAAATAAAATTTGAAGGTTTTAATAAAATACTTTCAAAACTTAAAACTTTAAAAGATAATCCCGAAAAACCATTAAATTATTTCGATTGGCAATTAAATTTTCCCGAAATTTTAAACAAAAACCTTGTTAAAGATAAAGGCGGTTTTGATATTGTTATAGGAAACCCACCCTATATACGTAACCCTCCCGCCAACC
>JALSMF010000011.1 GCA_026987795.1 Bacteroidales bacterium | reverse complement strand
AACGGAAATGAAAATTCCGCAGAATATATAAACCAAACAATTACGGGCGGGATAAAATGGTATTTCAGAAAGTATTAATAATCAAAATTTTAAAAATATGAAAACAAAAATCAAATTAACAATTATTCTTTTGTTCGTGTTCTCTCAAATTTTCGGTCAGGCTGACAGCAAAATTATAGAGGCATTTAAAACAAGTTATGCACTGGAAAAATCAGGCTCGTTTAAAAAAGCAGCAGATGAATTGAAAAAAGTTTATTCCGACGATTCTTACGAAATCAATTTGCGTCTCGGGTGGCTTGAGTATAATGCCGGATTATTCGGCGAATCGGCGGCACATTACCAAAAAGCCGTAACTTTAAAACCTTATTCGGAAGAAGCAAAATTCGGGCTGATATATCCTAAAGCTGCTCAGGGAAAATGGACTGAAGTAATAAATATTTATAAAAAAATATTGGAGATAAACCCTGCAAGCACTACGGCAAATTATCGCTTGGGGCTTATTTATTACGGCAGAAAAGATTATACAACTGCCGAAAAATATTTCACAAAAGTAGTAAATCTTTATCCGTTTGATTATAATGCTAATTTAATGCTTGCGTGGACAGATTATTTTTTAGGTAAAAAGAATAAAGCAAAACTGCTTTTTTTAAAAGTTCTTATGAATACTCCTTCCGATAAGTCGGCAACCGAAGGGTTGAAGTTGGTGAAATAAAATAAATAAAAAGACCGGAAAATTTTCCGGTCTTTTTTTATTTATTATGAAACACTGTTACAATTAAAGATTAAACTTTGCTCTTGTAATAAATTTTTCAATTCCTCTTGCTTCCGGGCTTTCTTTGTAGTCGTCTTTAATTTTTTGATAAGTTTCCAAAGCATCTTCCCATTTTTCGAGTTTTTCATAAACTCTTCCTAATTTCATCAGGTAAACAGGACTCACTACTTTGTTGTTTTCATCAGCGGCTTTTTTGTAATATTTTGCAGCGTTCTCAAATTCTTGTTTTTCAGTATAAGAATCGCCGATATTACCGTATGCTATTGCCGACAGTAATTTATCTTTGGATTTGAATTTTTTTAAATATTCAACGGCATTATCATAATCTCCGATTTTATAAAAAGAAATTCCGGCATATAAAAGAGCACCTTCTGCAACATTTGTAGCTCCGTAGTCTTCAATAATTTGAATAAATCCGGGGTAATCTCCGTCGCCGTTTAAAGCAAGCTCAAAAGAATCTTTTTCAAAATATTGCTGAGCAGGGAAAATTTGTTCCAGTGCTTCGGCTTGGCGAGGCAATACATAGAATTTCTTATAAGCATATATCAAGCCTACAATCAGCAAAATTGCTACTGCTGCAATCGATAACTGCTTTTGGTATCTCTCAAGAAACTGTTCGGTTTTTGATAATGATTCTTCAATAGAGCCTAAACTTTCTTCCAATTTTGGTTTAACCTTCTTAGCCATAATTTATTTTCTGATTAATTTTTGAGTCGCAAAAGTATAAAAAATACCGGTTGAATAAAAAAAATCAAATAAAAATAATGTATTTTTAAAATTATCGGACTTTTTAACTTATTTTTCCGAACTTGATTTTTTTGATAAACAGGTTTGTTATGTTTCTGAAAAAACTAAAGATACTGAATTTTAAAAACATAGAGGAGGCAAATGTTTCTTTTTCGGAGAAATTAAATTGTTTTACCGGAAATAACGGTTCGGGAAAAACAAATCTTCTTGACGCTTTGTATTATTTGTCTTTAACAAAAAGTTATTTTAATACAAATGACCCGCTTAATGTAAGATATAATGAAAAATTTTTTGTATTACAAGGAGAATTTTACGTTAACGGGAAAAGTGAAAATATTTATTGTGCTTACGAAAAAGAGAAAAAGAAAATAATAAAGCGAAATGATAAGGCATACAAAAAGTTTTCGGAACACGTAGGATTATTGCCCGTAGTAATGGTTTCGCCGGGCGATGCCGTTTTAGTTACGGGAACGGGAGAGGAGAGGCGAAAATATATTGATTCCGTAATATCCCAATATGATAAGGAGTATTTATATGAATTGATAAAATACAATAAGGTATTGTCGCAGCGAAACAGACTACTGAAAAATTATATGTCGTCTTCATATTTTGATGCGGATACTATTGATGTTTATAATACTCAACTTGTTGCTTCCGGTAATAAAATTTACAAAAAAAGAAAGGATTTTATTGCTGAACTTATGCCTGTTTTTTCATCTTATTACGATAAAATTTCGCAGTTTAAAGAGTCTGTCAGTTTGGAATATAAATCGCATCTGGAAGACAGAGAATTTTCGGAACTTTTGGATAATAATGTCGATAAAGACAAAATGCTGGGTTATACTTCAAAAGGAATACACAGAGATGATTTAATATTAAAAATAAACGGTTTTTCATTAAAAAAATCGGGTTCTCAGGGGCAGCAAAAAACATTTTTAATTGCTCTTAAATTTGCACAGTTTAAGTTTATTAAGAATGTTACAAAGATAAATCCCTTGCTTTTGTTAGATGATATTTTTGATAAATTTGATGCCGAAAGAGTTGCTGAAATAATAAAGTTGACAAATAATAATTTCGGTCAGATTTTTATAACGGATACGAATCCTGAACGAGTTAAAAAACTTATAGAAAAAGAAAAAGAGAGTTTTAAATTATTTAACGTAAGCAAAGGTAAGATAACGGAAATGCAGAAATAACCGTTATCTTGAAACCGTTTGCCTGTCAATTGTCGTTATGTCAGTTTTCTTCGTAATCTCCTTCGTCTGTGTTGTCGTTAAAATCGTTTAATGCCGGATGTTCTCCGGTAAACTCATAAATAAACTGATTTTTAGTCTCTTCATTTGTAAGCATATAATTGTAAGTCCCTTTATCGCTTTTGAATCGTTTTTCTTTTGTTTTTAAATCTTCAATTATTTGGTTGTATTCGTGAACACTTGATATTGTCCGCATTATACTTCCTGAAAAATAGAAAAAGAACCATTCGTTTTCTCCGGTTTCCAGATAAATATATATTTTGTCGCCTGCTCTTCTTTTTCTGATTTGGATATGCCCGTTAACATATTTATTAATCATTATGTTTCCGATGTTTTGTATTCCTATTTTACCTTTTGACTTATATGATCTTGAAGCGGGGTCCCATTTTAACGTTAAGTCAGTAAATACAAAAGTTTTGTTAATTTTATCAGGGAATTTTTTGGGTCTTCCGGCATTTTCCGACATTTCCCGCAGCATATTATCTGTTTCTTCAACGCCTGCAATTTCGTACAGCGGTTTTTTATAAGAATTTGAATTAACTTTTACGGAACTTAAAGAGATATTTGTTATAAGTCTTTCGCTTAACACGTTAAGAGCTTTTTTTGAAAAGAAGAAATCAAGATACGTAAGAGTTTGTGTCAGCACTTCTCCCGAATTATTGTCGTAGCGAACAGTTCCTGCAGAAGCAAAGTCTTTAATTTTAACAGATTTACTGAATTTTATTTTTCCTTCTCCGTTTACTATGCAATAATTTCTGTTTAGGTCAAGATAATTTCCGGGTTTGGTGTTGTCTTTAAATTTTTCTAATGTAGTAATTATGTATTTGTTATTGCTTTTATTATATGTTATATAGTATGAGCTGTCTCTTACCGATAAAATGCTTTCGGAAGTTCCGTACGGGTCGGATGTTAAAAATGCAGGAAAAATATGAACAGAATCTTTTGCTGACATAATATCTGCAAAAATACGTGCTTTACTTGATTCTAAATCGGAGTGCAGATTAGGTTCAAGGGGTAAATAAACGCTGTCCGGGTTTATCTCTGTTTTGAAATAAAACCATTTAGGTTTTGCCATATTACAAGAGTGCTTTATTTTGGCATATCCTTCAAATTTCAGCCTGTCTTTCGAAGCATTAAAGTAAACATCTCCGTAATAGTCGAACCAAGGGTTCAGTGTAAAGTTTTCATATTGTTCTATATGACCGTGTGCGATTGATGCTTCTTTTTGTTCACTGTATGTTATGTTGTCAAAATTAATATTCTGAAGTTTTTTGTTCATATCTTCATATTGATAAATACCCGATGATGCTACATAACTGTTACTGCTGTTAATTTTTATGTCAACTTCCGTAATATTGTGAATACCTCTTGCTTTTACGGTTGTTTTCAGCAGTTTTTCCATTTCTCCGTTTTTGTCAATAATTACATCGCTGCTCGGGGTAACGACAATATCTGCAACAATAATTTTCTGAACGTCTTTTACTATAATTTTATGATTTCCGGTGTAATAATTAGCTACACTGCCGAAAAACATTAAAGAATCTTGTTTGGGGTCAATTGATACGAACTTCATATTTCCGTATTCTGACATAAAAAGAGATTTGTCAAATTTGCAGACATCCGTTAAATATGTGCTGTCAAGCAGTTTTTCTTCTTTTGAAAATTTAGGGTTTGTAAACCTGTTCATATTGTACCCCATATTTATTTTGCCTTTACCTGTGTGCCAAACCAGGTGTGTAGGATAACTTACATATTTATCGGTTACGAATGTTACGGATGACTCTTTATCTTCATTTTTTGCAAAAACGGCTTTCTCTGAATCTATGTCTATATAGGATTTCATATTTTTGATAATGACATCTTTGTTTTGTGATTCTTTTTCACGAATTAAAATATCTGCATTATCTGAAAGCAGAGAACTCTTATTGAAAACAAAATCTTCCGCTCGGACGGTACCTTCTCCTATTGTAAAATCTCCTTTTCCTTTTAATGATTTGGGATTGTATTGAAAAACCCCTTCAAATTTTGCTTTCTCGCCGTACATTCTTACAGGATTATCTTTTGTTGTTTTATATGTTATAATATCATTTACCGCATCCCAACTTGCAGAAACCATTTCTCCTTTTACTTCGGGGAATTCGGCATAAGTGTTTTCGTTTATGTATTCGCTTATTTCTATTTTGTCGGCAAGAGCAGTTAATGAGTCCGGGTATAAATTAAAATCTTTGGTGGTTATGGTAGTATTGTTCCATTTAGCTACACCGTTCGCAACTAATCCTTCGTTGCTTAGTTTTATAAATGAATTTAATGTGCTGTTTTCGGCAGATAAAGAAACTTTTCCGTTAAATAAATCCA
>JALSMF010000010.1 GCA_026987795.1 Bacteroidales bacterium | reverse complement strand
TATTTCGGCATATTCTTCCGCATATATTTGTTTTTTGAGTAAAACAGGCTTGTACGAATACTTATTCTTCTTAAACTTCAGCTTTAACTCTTCTTCAGGAATGTTTGTCAATCTGCAAAATTCAAGAGTATCAAATATTCCCGTGCTTCTCGTAACCACTTTTAAATCATAACTGCTTTTATTGGCAACTATAATTTTCCCGTTTCTGTCAACTACCAACCCTCTCGAAGGATATACGGTTATATGCCTTAATGTATTATTTTCGGCAGATAATTTATAGCTTTCGTCAATTATCTGAATATAAAATAGTTTGGCAATAAAAATAATTGCCGTTGATATAAAAATAAAGCTTATGACAAAACGTTTTGTTTTCAATTATTTTTTTTGAATAAATATTGACTCAATATAATTAAGATTAAAACTAATATTGTTGAAAGCAAAGTTTTAGAAATTGTTATAAAAAAATCCTCAAAACTTAGCTTCACAAACAAGTAATAAGCTAAGTTATGAATAAATATTAATATAAAACCGTATTTAAGAAACCATACAAATCCGTATTCCGATATACTCGGCGATGTTCCTGAAGAATAACCGTCTCGGGGTGTAAGAAGTTTCAAAACTGTCGGACGTAAAAATGCAACAAGCACTGACGATGCGGCATTTACGCCTCCCGTATCATAGGAAATATCAATTATTAAGCCTAAAAAAAAGGCAGACAAAAGAAGTGCCCATCCCGGTATTTCAATAAACAGAATCAATATAAAAAGTATATAAAAGTTGGGGATTATATCAAATCGGGTAAGAGAAATGTTTTCAAACAGAAACAGTTGCAAAAAAATTAATAATAAAAACAACCCCGTATTTCTGAATACAATATTTAGTGTCAAGATTAAGTTTTTTTATATTTGCAGGTCAAAGATACTTATTATTTAATACAAAAAATAAAAACTGCCGGTAAAATATATATTTATCCGCCGTTTCATTTATCAGAATAATTACTGTAATCAGAAGGTATTTACGGTATTATAAAGTGTGTCTCTCTCAATCGGAGTTCTTTTTGCATCTTTTATAAGTTTAACCATATCTTGCGTCGTCATTTTAGGATTTTGGTCTTCGGCTCCTGCCATTGAGTATATTTTTGTGGAGTCGTCAATTGTTCCGTCGATATCGTCAACACCGAAAGAAAGCGAAAGTTGAGCTATTTCTTTTCCGATACTTGGCCAATAGGCTTTTATATGTGGGAAATTATCAAGATAAATTCTTGAAACGGCATAATTTTTCAGGTCTTCTATTGACGTAACTTCTCCTATGTGAGATAAGTTATTGTTTTCTTTTCTGTATTTCAGCGGAATAAAAGTATTAAAGCCTGCAGTTTTGTCTTGCAGTTCCCTTAATTTTGACATATGATGAACACGATGTTTGTATTTTTCGGTATGACCGTACAGTATTGTTGCATTTGAAGGTAAGCCGACTTTATGGGCTGTTTCGTGAATATTAAGCCACATACTGGCTGATGCTTTTTCATCGCATATTTCTTTTCTTACATCCGGGTGAAAAATCTCGGCACCTCCTCCCGGAATTGAGTCTAAACCGTATTCTTTAAGTTTTCTTAATCCTTCTTCTACGGAAAGTTTTGCTTTTTTTATCATATATTCGAGTTCAACCGCCGTAAATGCTTTAATGTGAATATTCGGCATTATTTTTTTAATTTCCGACATCATTTCTCCGTAATAATGTAAATCTCGCTTGGGATGCACGCCGCCTACTATGTGCACCTCCGTTACACCCGTATTTTTGTATGATTCAACAGTTTTTAAAACTTCGTCAATAGTGTATTCCCACGCACCTTTTTGCCCTATTTTTCTGACATAAGAGCAAAATTTGCAATTATATATACAGATATTGGTTGGTTCTATATGAAAATTTTTGTTGAAATAAGTTCTGTCTCCGTGTTTTTGTTCCCTTACGTAATTAGCAAGTATTCCGAGAAATCCGAGTTCTCCTTTTTCAAAAAGCTGTAATGCGTCATCATCTGATATCCGTATATTTTCGATAACTTTTTCTGCAATTTTTTTCAGATTACTGTCCAAATTGCTTATATTTATCAATACATTTATATTGTTTTTTTCGGGCATAATATTGTTTTTTATTCTTTGTTAAGACTGCTTGCAATTATAAACAAAAAAACCTTGACAGAATAATGCCAAGGGTATAAAAAATATTTCTTTCAAAACGTTATGAAAAACGAAAGTAAATTTTACTTATGAGGTATTTCGCTTGAAACCGAAAGTTTTTTTCTTCCTTTTCTGCGTCTTGCATTTAAAATACTTCTTCCGCTTGCAGATGCCATACGTTCTCTGAATCCGTGCTTATTTCTTCTTTTTCTGTTCGAAGGTTGAAACGTTCTTTTCATTGCTCTGTATTTTTCTTATTTTTTCCTATCTTATTTTCAGGTTTGCAAAGGTATTATTTTTTTATTTATCACAAAAATATTCGTTACTTTTTAGCTGTTTTTATTCGTATTGTCAGTCAACATTTCTTTCAATTTTTTTATTTTCTCTCTTGATGCGGGTATTTCGTATTCAACATTTTCGGTTTTAATATAACATTTCCCTTTTAGCCTGTTAATTTTCTTAATATATTTTATGTTTATTACATACGAACGGTGAATTTTAAAAAAATTTTTATTTTGCAACATAGCGTATATTTCTCCTATGTGCTTGCTCACGACAATTTTACTCCCGTCGGTCATAAATATTTCTGTATAAGATTTATTTTTAACTGTTGACAGGTAACATATTTCATCAGGCTCTGCTACTTCAAAGCCTTCGGTTGTGTTAAAAACAAGTTTTCTTTTTACTGACATAAATCGCCTGTAACTTTCAGGAAATTCGACTTGTTCCGTTTGACTCAGAAAGCGTTTTATCGTTCCTCCCAGTTCTGCCCTGTCTACAGGTTTAAGCAAATAGTCAAAAGCTGAATATTTAAATGCTCTGCTCATAAATTCATCAAAGGCAGTAGTAAAAATAACTTTAGGTTTTATGTTGAATTTATATATTACGTCCAATATTTCAAAAGAGATTCTGCCGTAAAGATTTATGTCCAAGAAAATAAGGTCGGGTTTGTAGAAACTGACGGCAGTAATTCCTTCATCTATATCTCGAGCTGTTTCTGCAACTTCAATTTCCGGAAAACTTTTAAGCAGATTCAGCATCAAATCCATATCTTCCTTCTCGTCTTCTATAACGATTGTTTTAATTTTGTTTTTTTTCATTTTTTATAATTTAATTTCAACCGTAACTTTAGTGCCTTTTCCTCCTTTTTTATAAAAGTCTTCTATTTTGTATGATATTTTGCTTGTATTTTTTTTATTGTGTATTTTATAAATTTCATCCATAATTCTGAATCCTGACCCTGTTCCTTTTTTATTTAATATCTTTTCGGACTCTTCAATTCCCATTCCGTTATCTTTTATGATAAAAGATATAATGTTTTGTTTTTTTGTTATATAAACTTCAAGCAAACCTCCTTTTTTTAAAGGCTCCATACCGTATTTTACGGCATTCTCCACATAAGTTTGTATTATCATTTGCGGAACCTGTATGTTTAAATCTATATTACTTTCTGTATTTATTATATAGTCAAACCGTTCTTTGAACCTGATTTTTTGTATTTGCAAATAATTCTCAACAAAGTCAATTTCATCCTGCAGGCTTTTATATAATCGTTTTGTATCAATAAGGGCTTTGCGCATAAGTTGAGACATTTTAACCAGATAGTCGTAAGCTGTTTCTCTTTTTTCTTTATAAATTACAGAGCCTGCCGCAGAAACAGTATTAAAAAGTAAATGCGGAAATATTTGAGACTGAATTGTTTGCAGTTGTAAGTCTTGTATTTTAGCATTCATTAAATATTCTCTCCTTTTTTTAAGCAGGTAAGCCAAGGCTGCAAATCCTATAAGAATTATGCCTAAAAGAATTAATATTATAATCAATGAATATATTTGTTCGTCTTTTTTAACATTCTTTTCTGTAAGATATTCATTTTCTTTCCTTAATATTTCTGTTTTAAAGAACTCCTGATAGGCAAATAATATATTCTGCTGATTCTCTTTGTTTAATTTGTTGTTTAGCTCTATATAATTATTAAAAAGTTCTGATACGTCTTGCTTTGCACTTATCAGAATATCTTTTTTAAGAAGGTAAAAGTTAATAAGATTCAGGTCATTTTCTCCCTTTTCTGCCAAAAAAACAGCAGAATCTGTATATTCTAATGATTTTTTAATGTTATTTTTTTTAAAATAAAGGTGGGCCAAATTATGATAAGTAACTTGAAGATTCTTTATATTTTTGTTTTTCTTATAAACAGGAACGGCTTTTTTAAAATATGCTTCAGCTTTTTTAAGATTATTTTTATACAAATATATTTCCCCGTAGTTATTCAGTGATATCGGTATCAACTCTTTATTACCAAGAGCTTTTGCCAGCATATAACAAGAGTCCTGAAATCTCAGTGCCATCTCCGGCTCTTTTTGTTCAATATAAAAATCACTCAGGATTAAATACATCCATGCAATTTCATCTGCTTTTTTTATTTTTTTAAACCCTTTTAATGCCAGAAAATAATTTTCAGATACAAATTTTTCATTTCCGAATATTCCGCTTTTTTTATATGCTCTGCCTATAAACTTATAATTTTCATAAATTTTCTGTTCAAAATTTAATGTTTTCAAATATTTATCAGATTTAATATAGCTGTTTATAGCATTTGACACCAAGCCTATATCAGACAAAGCTCTACCTTTAAACTGAAAAAAGATAGCAAGAGAATAGTCTGACATAAAACTGTTTTTATGTCTTAAAAAAAATGTTATCGATTCATTTAGCAGTTTTAAAGATTTTCTAATATCATTTTTCCTGTATTCAACAATACCCCTCAATCCTTTATTCCAATATTTCAATATGCTGTCAGAGGAATTTAGGCTGTCTGATTTGTTTATGTATGTATAAAATTTGATAAAATCTCTTTTTAATAAAAATGTATAAGCAGAATCACATTTATTCCATGCTTCTTTTTGAGTGCCTGATGTATTCCGGAGTTTATTTTTATTAACTTTTTTTTTGAATAAATCATAATAATCATCATTTACCTGACTGTATGAAACAACATTAGATAAAAAAACAAAAAATAATGA
>JALSMF010000009.1 GCA_026987795.1 Bacteroidales bacterium | reverse complement strand
ATTAAAAGTTAAAGTCTGTCCGGCTTCGTCGGCAGGCCCTGCGCTAATAGCAGTTGCCCAAGCTGCAACTGTTTGTGCTCCCGCATCTTCCGCTACTGTTTGATTAGCTCCGGGAATAAAAGACGGCACATCGTTAACGGCAGTCACATCAATTGTCATTGTTCTGATATTGCTGTATCCGTCATTTCCGTCATTTACCTGAAAATCAAAACTGTCATAACCTGCTCCGTTTTCATTCGGATTTGGTCTGAATTTCAGTCGGGGTATATCTGCGACTAAGATAACATCCCATAATGATACGTCTTCCCCGGCATCAATTATATTATCACCGTCTGCATCATAATATAATGTTCCCACAGACTCTAATCCTCTTATGCGGATATCGGTAAAAGGATCACCGTCTGCATCATTGTAAGGAAAATCACTTGCAACAAAAACATAATCATTGTCTTCCAATGTTGTTACCGTTGCATTACTTGTAGAGGGAAGAGTTTGCGCATTAATAAAATAACTAATGCTGAAAAATAAAGTAAAAATCAGATACTTTTTCATGTGTCTATTTTTATATTCTTAAGGTCTTAATTATCTTTATTTAAAATAAGATAAAGATTTGATACAATTATTACTTTGTTATACAATACACTATAAACCAGCGATATACAAAATGTATACCTCCGGCTTATACACTTTTACTCATTAAAATACAACAAACAGACTTTCTCAAAGGTCAAAAGGTTGCATTATTATTCAATTTAATATAATATTCTCAAACAATATCAAACAAGCAAAAAGCATTCCTATTTGATGTTATTTTATTTTCATAAAAATAATCACGAAATATATATCTTTTTTTACATTTGTAAAAACATTTTTTATGAAAATACTTGAAAACTCAATCATTAAGCTAAGAGATACTGAACCGAAAGATATAGATTTTTTATTTAATACAGAAAATGATACGGATTTATGGGAAATAAGTAATACCGTAAAGCCGTTTTCTAAATATGTTTTAAAACAATATATTGAAACGTCTCATCTTGATATATTTACCGTAAAACAAGTACGTTTTATAATAGAAACCATAAAAGATGAAAAAAGTGTAGGATTAACAGAACTTTTTGATTATGAGCCCGTTCATATGCGTGCAGGAATCGGTATACATATAATAAAAGGTGAACAAAGAAAAGGTTATGCAAAACAAGCACTTTCCCTGCTTATAAAATACTGCGGAGAAGTTCTGAGATTAAACCAAATATACTGCAATATAAGTATCGATAATACAGCAAGTATAGAATTATTTGAAAGAGCAGGATTCAAATTAAGCGGGAAAAAGGAACAATGGCTTAATACAAAATACGGCTTTAAGGATGTTTTATTTTACCAGTTACTTTTACGTTAATTTAAAGTTTAAAAACATATGAAATATTAAAATATCTCCATACCTTGTTATCTAACACTTTTTATTTTTTGGTTTAATCATATTTAAAATATATTTTTGGAACTTGCAATTTAATAACAAATCACTAAAACTAATTATAAATGAGCGTATTAGTAAACAAAAACTCAAAGGTTATCGTTCAGGGTTTTACCGGAAGCGAAGGGACTTTTCATGCAACTCAGATGATAGAATACGGCACTAATGTAGTAGGCGGTGTAACACCGGGTAAAGGAGGGCAGTTCAGGCTTGACAAACCGATTTTTAATACTGTAGAAGATGCCGTAAAAGAAACAGGGGCAGATGTTTCAATCATTTTTGTTCCGCCGGCATTTGCCGCTGATGCTGTTATGGAAGCTGCAAATGCAGGAATAAAAGTAATAGTTACTATTACTGAAGGCATTCCTACATCTGATATGGTAAAAGTAAAAGAATATTTGAAAGATAAAGATACAACTTTAATAGGTCCTAATTGTCCCGGAATTATTACTGCGGAAGAAGCAAAAATAGGAATTATGCCAGGATTTATTTTTAAAAAAGGAAGTGTCGGAATTGTTTCAAAATCAGGAACATTAACCTATGAAGCCGTTGACCAAATTACAAAAGCCGGTTTAGGACAAACTACCGCAATAGGTATAGGCGGCGACCCTATCATAGGAACTTCTACATTGGATGCAATAAAACTTTTTGAAGCCGACCCCGAAACAAAAGGAATTGTAATGATAGGCGAAATAGGCGGAAATATGGAAGCTGAAGCCGCCGAATGGATTAAAGAACACGGAACAAAACCGGTTGTAGGATTTATTGCAGGCGAAACAGCCCCGAAAGGCAAAAGAATGGGACATGCCGGTGCAATTATAGGCGGAAAAGCTGATACGGCTCAGGCAAAAAAACAAATATTAAAAGAATGCGGAGTTCACGTTGTTGATTCTCCGGCTGATATAGGCAGTAAAATGGCAGAACTTTTAAAATAGTATAAAGTTAAAAGTTTATATTAACTTAAAATAAGCTCAAAAAATCCTTACACAGATACAAGATGTAAGGATTTTTTAATTCTCGAAGAGTTAACTTCAGTAATTATAAAAAACAATACGGAAGATTACAAAACATATAAGAACTATGTTATATGACATATGTTAATACTTTTATATTTATTAACTTTGTTTTTTACAAAAATCTAAATCGCTGAATTATGGAATACAGAATTGAACACGACACAATGGGGGAAGTAAAAGTTCCTGCAGATAAATATTGGGGTGCCCAAACACAAAGATCTGCAGAAAATTTTAAAATAGGCGACCCCGCATCAATGCCTAAAGAAATTATTAAAGCTTTCGGATACTTAAAAAAAGCTGCTGCACAAGCTAATTTTGAACTCGGAGTTCTTTCTGAAGAAAAAAAGATTTTAATAGAGAAAGTTTGCGATGAGATTACAGCCGGGAATTTAGATGACCAATTTCCTTTGGTAATATGGCAAACAGGCTCCGGCACCCAGTCAAATATGAACGTTAACGAAGTTATTTCAAACAGAGCTCAAGTTTTGAAGGGTGGAAAACTTACCGATAAAGAAAAATTTATTCATCCGAATGATGATGTAAATAAATCACAATCTTCAAACGACACTTTTCCTACCGCTATGCACATTGCTGCATACAAAATGCTTATTGAAAGGACAATACCGGGAATAAAAAAACTGAGAGATACGCTTGAAGATAAGTCGGTTGCATTTATGAAAGTAGTCAAAAACGGAAGAACTCACTGGATGGATGCAACTCCGCTGACTCTCGGACAAGAATTTTCAGGCTATGTTTCACAACTTGACCACGGTTTAAAAGCTCTGAAAAACACTATGGAGCATCTTACCGAGCTTGCTCTCGGCGGAACAGCCGTAGGAACCGGAATAAATACACCTAAAGGATATGATAAACTTGTTGCCCAAAAAATAGCTCATCTTACAGGTTTACCTTTCGTAACCGGAAGCAATAAATTTGAAGGACTTGCCGCTCACGATGCTATTGTTGAATCATCAGGAGCATTAAAACAACTTGCCGTAAGTTTAATGAAGATTGCAAATGATATCAGAGTTATGGCTTCAGGTCCGAGAGGAGGGATAGGTGAATTAATAATACCTGCCAACGAACCGGGTTCCTCTATTATGCCCGGAAAAGTTAACCCTACACAAGTTGAGGCACTTACAATGGTTTGCACTCAGGTTATCGGAAACGATGCGGCAATTACCGTCGGCGGAATGCAAGGACATTTTGAACTTAACGTATTTAAGCCCGTTATGATTCATAATTTCCTTGAATCGGCAAAATTACTCGGTGATGCCTGCGTTTCATTTAACGACCATTTAGCTGCAGGAATAGAACCGAACTATACAGAAATAAAAAACAAACTTGAGAATACTCTTATGCTGGTTACGGCATTAAATACAAAAATAGGCTACGAAAAAGCAGCAAAAATTGCCAAAAAAGCTCATAAAGAAAATAAAACTTTACGACAAGCCGCTGTTGAACTCGGCTTTGTAACTGATGAGCAATTTACAGAGTGGGTTGACCCTTCAAAAATGACCGGTTTATAAAAGTGAGAAAAAAATCCGACTTTAAAGTCGGATTTTTTGTTTACAAGTTAATTTTATTTATCAACGGATTCGCATAAATTTCGTAATATATTTTTTCTGAAATATCTTTGTCGCCTCTAAGCAAAGCCAGTGTTTTCTTACATTGCATACGCATTTTTGTTTCCTCTGCTTTTATATATTTATTTTCTCTGAAAAACTTTTTTGACCCTGTTAAAATATCAAAAGCAATATAATTGGGTTTTGTCAATACATAATTTTTATAAATTTCTTTATCAATAAGTCCGGCAAGAGCCGAAAATTTCTCATTGCGTTTCTTTATTTTTTCAATTTCTTTCAAATTTTCATTTATCGGTTTTCCGAAAACAATATTTATCTCGCCCTTTATACCGTAAAGTCCTCTTCCCATATCTTTTAAATCCTCTTCTGTTGTTTTAGTAAATTTTTCGCCGGTTTTTAAAGAATATGTTGCTGCAATTTTTGATTCTATTGTAGGTTCGTTTTCATATGATATACTTACGGGAACAATATTAAGTTCTCCGAAATTTTCGGTAAAATTATTCTGCCCGCTCATATTAAACATTTTTAAAATTGCGGGGTCGGTTTTATCAATACCGTCTTTTGTCCTGCCTTCTCTCTGAGCAATCCATACCGATGTTTTACGTCTTACTATTGTATCTCTGATATATTCCGAAAGCTTTTGCGAGCCTTCAAGCATTTCTTTTCCTTTTAAATCCCGCCTTACTATAAACGACTTATTCAGCTTCACCAAATCAGATATCCACTTATGTATAAGCAGGTTATTACCTATTGCTATTTCGGAAGTTTCATATCCGTTATTGAGCAAAATATGATTAATTAACGTAGAATCCAGAATAATATCTCTGTGGTTCGAAATAAACAAATATGCGGTAGCGGGTTTAATATTTTCTAATCCCGACACTTTAAGTTCACTTACCGTTAATTGTATCAGGGCTTTTACATACTCAGATATATATCTTTTCTGAAAATCATATATTGAATGAACTCTGTTAAGTTCTTTGTTTAAACGAGCTATACGTTCATCTGAATATATCTTTTTTAAGACATATATAAACCCCTCATCATTAATAATTTCAGACAATTTATCGTGAACTTCCTCATCACGATACGAACGAATATCTTCAAAATCATTTTTTTTCATATCTTA
>JALSMF010000008.1 GCA_026987795.1 Bacteroidales bacterium | reverse complement strand
TTAGATTTTTTACCTGAAGTTACCCAAGAGTTTTTATTATCGCAAGAAGCAAAACCCATTATTGAAAAAATTAAAAAAAACGAAAGCAGACATTAAAATAACATAAAATGAAAAAACTTAGTTTATTTTATTTATTCTATTTTGTATTATTTTTTCACACTCAAGCACAAAATAAACCAGCCTACGTATCAGGTAATTATGAAAAATTCGGTTTAAAACAGGGCAATGTCCCCGAAAAGTGGGAAGACGGTATTAGAACCGGAGGTAAAAAAGGAACTTATGAGTGGTGGTATTTTGATGCTCACCTGGAAGATAGTACAACTGTTGTCATTGTTTTTTACACAAAACCTTTTACCGAAATAAAGAAAGGGTTAATCCCTTTTATTACCATAAATATTGACAGACCAAACGGTATAAGTATAAAAAAAGCATATTATGGTAAAGCAGAAGAATTTTCTGCTTCAAAAGATAGTTGTAACATTGTTATAGGTGAAAATTTTTTCAAAGGAAACCTTAAAAATTATGAAATATATTTTAAAGATGAAGAACTGACAATTAATGTAAAATTTAAACGAACAACTGAAAGTTGGAGACCCAAAACAGGATATTTTATATACGGAAATCAAGGAAAAGAGTTTGCATGGCTTGTCCCTGTACCCAAAGGCAAGGCACAAGTAAGCTATAAATACAAAGGAAAAAAGTATGTATCACAAGGCTCTTGTTACCACGACCATAATTTTGGAAACACTAATATGGCAAATGTTATAAACCACTGGTATTGGTCAAGGGCTGACCTTGGCGAATACAGCATAATAGCAGCCGAACTGATTTCTGAAAAAGAATACGGTAATGAACCTGTAATTGTTTTCAATATCTCAAAAGGCGGAAAAACAATTGCAGATGATGCAGGATATGTTAAACTTTTCAGAACCTATCCGAAAATAAACAAACAAGGCGGGAAACCCGTTAGCGATGAGCTAAAATTTATATACGACAAAGATAAAATTAAATATGAATTTACCTTAAAACGTGAAAAAGATTTATTTGCTGTTAAAATCTTAGACGGTTTAATTCAAAATAAGTTTAAAAAACAACTTGCTGAGCTGTTAACCGGTTTTGATGGTGCCTATTATCGGTTTTCAGGCAAAACAAATTTGAAAGTTTATCATAACGACTGTAAAACAGAGGAGTATAGTAGTGAAAAAGCTGTTTGGGAACTTATGTATTTCGGAAAACCGTTTGGCATAAAATGAAAAAGTAATTATTATGATTTTAAAATATCCGATTAATCGTTATTTCGATTAAGTTCAAGGACTTTGAAATATTGTTTCTCAAAATTATTGAATTCACGATGCAGGAAATCGTAGTATGCATTTCCGTGCTTTTTTATTTGTTTTGAGTAATTTATAAACATTGCAGGATTTGAGAATGCCCGAATATATAACTTATCTTCTGCAGAAATATCTTCGGAAAGTTTAAAGTTTATTTTTGTATAGTCATTCGGAATTATTACAAACCAAATATAAACAGGAAAATTATTTTTTATCATAAAAAAGGGAAGGTAAAGTCCTAATGCAGATAAAAATGAATAGCCGATTTGTTTATCTTTAGCAACAAGATTTGTTTCGGTAAATAATATTTTAAATGTATTTTCTTTTGATGTATCATTTGTCTGTTTGATTTTAAACTCATAATAATCATCAGAATTAAAATCGTCAATAAACTTTGTCAGTGTATTGTCAAACTCTTCCTTTACTTCTTCAGGTATTTTTTCTGAGTAGAAAACATATAAATGCAAAATTTTAATATCGGCATCTTGTCTTATACTGTATTTTAAGGTATTACATGAAAGCAGAAAAAATATTAAAATAAAAATGTATCGGGATTTCATATTTTATTACTTTAAAAAACATATCTGCTAATTTAAAAAACTCTGTTAAAAATGAAAAAACCCATCCGATATTTTGACTGATTTTCTGTTTTTCTCATTATACTCCCTTCTGTCCTTTTTGAAAATAAGACTAGTAATTATACAGATCCTTATATTAAATTAAAAATTGTATCTTTGTATAAAGTGTAGTAATAAATTGATAAAGCAGTGTTTTTAAGCCGATTGCCGAACTAATACTCTTAATAAAAAAATACACGGTTTATGCTGAAAATTTTTATCGCAGAAGATGAAACTAAATCATTAAATTCAATAAAAAATATTATTGAAAATTATTGCCCTGAAACTACTTTGTCCGGATATGCTCAAACAGTTGAAGATGCTGTTTTGTTTCTTTCCGAGAATACTGTTGATATTGTTTTGTTAGATGTTAATTTTCCCGACGGGACAGGTTTTGATATACTTAAACGATTGAAATATTGTGAATTTAATATTATATTTATAACGGCTTATGAAGAATTTGCAATACAAGCAATAAAATTCAGTGCAGCTGATTATTTATTAAAACCGGTAAATCCGAAAGAGCTTATTGCTTCAATACAAAAATTGCAGAAAAAAAATAAAACGGAACTGCAAAACAACTTAATGGTTGAAACATTATTTGCAAACTTAAATATTGCAAAGAAAAAAATTGAAAAAATTGCTTTAAAAACTGCGGAAAGAATTTTAGTTGTTGAAATAAAGGATATTATAAGATGTGAGTCCGACAGTTCATACACTACCGTTTTTCTTACTAAAAACAGAAAAGTTGTAGTTTCAAAGCCCTTAAAAGAATACGATGAGATGCTTTCGGACTGCGGTTTTATAAGACCTCATAAATCGCATCTGATAAATGTAAATTATATTCAAAGTTATGAAAAATCCGGCGGCGGTTATCTTGTTTTGAAAGACAGAACGAATATTCCGGTTTCCCTCAGAAAAAAAGATTTTGTAATTAAAACTCTTAATAATTTATAAGTTGTGGTATATAAAAATCTGCTGATATTACTTTTTACGTTTTTTTCAGTCGGAAAAACTAATGCAACTATAAGTGACAGTATCCCCTCTGATATAAATTTGCTTAAAGATACTGCCGAAATTATAAGAATTATTGAATATGCCAAAGAAGTGAGTAAGGTTGATAAAGATTCTGCATCCTCTTTATTTATTGCAGCTGAAAAAGCTTCAAAAAATTCAAATAATGAAAAATTAATTGTTATAAGTTTATTCGAACATGCCCTTTTTTTATTTAGAAACGGTAAACATGAAGAGGCCTTTGATAAGTTTCAAGAAACATATAATAAATCAATTCAAAATGATTTTGAAGAATACAGATATAAGTCCAAAGTGCATATAGGAACAATTTATATGATAAAATCCGAATACAATATTGCTACGGAATATATGCTTGAATCTCTGAAATACTTTGAAAAACAAAAAGATTATACATCCGCATCGGGTATATACCTGAACCTAACCTATATACAGGTAGAACAAAATGATTTGACAACAGCAGAAGAATATGCGAAATTATCTTATAATTATGCGGTTTCGGCAGAGAATAAAAAATATCAAAGTAAATCTCTTTTGAATATCGGAGAGATATTCTTTTTGAAGCATGAATATTCAGATGCTCTGAATTATTACAAAAAATCATTAAAAATTGCTGACAGCATTAATTATAACGAGTTTAAGAGTTTAATTTTTCTGAATATCGGCGGATTATTCAAAGAATTAAATCAATTGGACAGTGCCGAACTTTATTCCGAAAAAGCTGCCGATTTCAATTATAAAAATGATGCAAGTATCTATACCATTCCGAAAGCATATTTATTAATATCTGAAATTTCTGAATCAAAAAAGAATTACAAAAAAGCCGAAAAATATGCTTTTAAAGCATTGAAATTTTCCGACTCGGCACAAGTTTATCAAATTAGTGCAACGGCATATGAATACTTATCACGTATTTTTGCAAAAAAGGGGGATTACAAAACTGCCTATGAATACAAAGTCTCTTCTGCTCAAATAAATGACAGCATCTTTACCGAAGAAAAATATAAAATTCAAAATGAATTGGAAGCCGTTTATGAAAATAATAAAAAGAAGATAAAGATAGAGAAACTTGCGAAAGAAAAGGAAATAAGCAAACAGAAAGCCCAACGTTTTGAATATATATTGTTTTTTGTTTTGTTGCTTATTACGGTTGTTATTATTACCGGCAGTTTAATTTTCAGACAAAATAAATTAAATGCAAAAAATAAATCAATAGAATTAGAACAAAAATTGCTGAGAAGCCAAATGAACCCGCATTTTATTTTTAACTCAATATCAGCGATTCAAGATTTTATAATGAATAATAACCCTATCGAAGCAAGTTCGTATTTGTCTGATTTTGCAAAATTAATGAGAGCTGTATTGATTAATTCTTCCGATAATTTTATTTCGTTAAGTAATGAAATTGAAACAACGGAATATTACTTAAAACTTCAACGGTTAAGATTATCCGATAAGTTTGATTATAAAATAATTATTTCCGATGAAATTGATGCCGGCGAGTATTCTGTTCCTCCTATGCTTATGCAACCGTTTATTGAAAATTCAATTATTCACGGGATAATGAAAAAAACAGACGGCAAAGGTTTGATTACAGTTTCATATTCAGCAGAAAACGGTTTTTTAATTATGAAAACACAAGACAACGGAATCGGCAGAAAGCTTTCCGAAAAGTATAATAATTCACAACATAAATCAAAAGCTGTTGATATTACCAATCAAAGAATTAATTTACTTTCCGAAAAATACAAACAAAAAATAACATTCGAAATTATCGACCTGACAGACGAAAGAAATAATCCTTCCGGAACATTGGTGCTTTTCAAACTGCCGTTTCGCAAATTTAACAATACGTAAAATTATTCAATTCTAACGTTAAATAATCATTCTCCGGCGATAAAAAATATGCCCTTTTTTTATTTAATTTCTTACCATACCTTGCTGTTAGTTTTAATGCATTAAAAAAACAGCAAATGAAACAACTTGTGTATTTGTTAGGAGTATTTGCCGGTTTAGCAATTATCATCGGGTTGGTTTTTAAAACACAACATTGGCTCGGAGCAGATGCAATACTGGCAATCGCCGCTTTATGCAGTATAATCTTTGTTCCCTTATTTGCAATTTATCAATACAAAAAAGATAAAAATTGATTTTACAAACTTAAATAACAGAATCATGAAACAAAAAATTATTTTACTTACCGGATTGTTTTTATTAAGTATTTCGATATCG
>JALSMF010000007.1 GCA_026987795.1 Bacteroidales bacterium | reverse complement strand
GATTGCACCGTACAACGGTTGCCTTTTTCCGTATATTCCCGTTTATTTCGGAGTTTATGACACAAATGAAAAAGTTCGTTCATCAAATTATAAAGATGCTGAAAAGTTACAATTCAGAAATGATAAAAATAATCTCAACTTATTTACGAAACATTCCTATTGCACTCTTAATCAATACGTTAAATTTATCGAACAAAATTATCCCGAACGCATAAAAGAAGCCCGTATTTTTAAAAACTTAACAGAAAAAGAACTTTCAAGAAATCAAAAAAATCTTGAGAAATCGGTTCTCGAAGTTTATAAATCCTATCCCGATGATACAAAAAAAATATTAACCGACTATTGCAATCGATATTTTGATACTATTTTAAAAATCAGCAATCAAATTATAAAAAAATAAAATCCGGAATACACAAGCAAATTTAAAGGAGTTCGCCAATATCCTTGCTCTTATTACGGCGGAAACGACTTTCCTTTAATACTCGATACAGACAAATAGAAACCTCTGCTTTTATGTTTCTTAACATCTTTTAATTTATTTACAAAGTTTAGATTTTAGTAAAAAAAAAGTTCTTATTTTGCCTGCGATATTATCTCTTTTTTATAAATACTAAAATTATATGTTATGACTTCAAAAGATTATATGGATAAAGAAGCCCGATACGGTGCACATAACTATCATCCCCTGCCCGTTGTCTTGGAAAAAGGCGAAGGTGTTTATGTTTGGGACGTAGAAGGAAAAAAATATTTCGATTTCCTGTCAGCATATTCTGCTGTAAACCAAGGACATTGCCATCCTAAAATTATAGGAGCGATGACAGAGCAAGCTCAAAAACTTACTCTTACCTCAAGAGCATTTTATAATAATGTTCTCGGCGAATTCGAAGAATACGTAACAAAATATTTCGGATATGACAAGGTATTACCGATGAATACCGGAGCCGAAGCCGATGAAACCGCTCTTAAACTTGCCAGAAAATGGGCTTATGAAGTTAAAAAAGTTCCGGAAAATGAGGCAAAAATTATTGTTTGCGAAAACAACTTTCACGGAAGAACAATCACTATAATTTCAATGTCAACCGATCCTGATGCATACAAAGGTTTCGGACCCTACACACCCGGCTTTGTTACTATTCCTTACAACAATATCGATGCTCTAAAAAAAGAACTCGAAGACCCGAATGTAGCCGCATTTCTTGTAGAGCCCATACAAGGCGAAGCCGGTGTCTATGTTCCCGATAACGGATATTTGAAAAAAGCATACGATCTGTGTAAAGAAAAAAATGTGCTTTTTATTGCCGATGAAGTGCAAACGGGAATTGCCAGAACGGGTAAACTTCTTGCCGTTGACCACGAAAACGTAAGACCCGATATTCTCATCCTCGGAAAAGCATTATCCGGCGGAGCTATGCCCGTATCAGCCGTTTTAGCTGATGATGACATTATGCTTGTCATAAAACCCGGCGAGCATGGTTCTACATTCGGAGGTAACCCGTTGGCAGGAAAGGTAGCAATTGCGGCACTGGAAGTAATAAAAGAAGAGAAACTTGCCGAAAATGCCGAAAAACTCGGGAAAATATTCCGCGAAGAACTTCGTAAAATTGATTCGGAAATGGTGGAACTCGTAAGAGGTAAGGGCTTACTTAACGCAATGATTATTAAACCTAAAAACGGGAAAGAAGCATGGGATGTTTGCCTGAAATTAAGAGACAACGGTTTATTGGCAAAGCCGACACACGGACATATAATTCGCTTTGCTCCGCCTTTGGTAATTAATGAAGAGCAAATACGAGAAGCAGCAAAGATTATTAAAGAAACAATTATGTCATTTGAATAATCTTTTTCTGTTTAAAAGTAGAAAGAGTTGCAGAAAAGCAGCTCTTTTTTTGTTAAAATATGACAAATAACAAATTGTGAATAAAGCTCACAGTTTGTTTTTTTAGTCCACAGAAAGAGATAATAAAAGAAATTTTTAAAACAAATTCAGACATAAATAACTTTTTTTCTTAAATTGTGTTTTTTTATCGAAAATTATATAAATTTGCTTGCTCAAATCACAAAACTCTTACACTATGAACAAGAAGCAAGAATTACTTCTAAGGCTGGACCTTATAAAGAATGAGCATCTGAAATGGAAAAATTATGCCGAAGCAAAATTTAAAGGTATTAATGTTGATGAGCAGTTAGTCCCGGTTAAACATACCGAATGTGCCTGCGGCAAAATGATTCTGGAATACGGACAAGTCATTTATCATCTTAATTCTGCGCATTCACTTTCTAAAGACCATGAAGAGTTTCATAATATAGGAAAGGAATTATACGATTTTATGAAAAACAAAGAGGAAGGTAATTTTTTTACGCAGGCAATTATTGACAGAAAAAATAAAGAGATAATGAATAACTATGCTGACACACTTGAAAACCTCTCTGATATTCTGCTCAAAACTCTTGAGAGTATAAAAAAAGAAATAGAACTTACTGATGAAGAAAAAATAGAAGCAATGTTTTCAAACCCAAAGTAACAATTACATTAATTCTGCATTGTCTGAAAATATAAGAACCGCTTTACAGCGGTTCTTTTTATTACATTTTTTCATTATTTTTAACATTTCTGATGATAACGGCAATACCTATTCTGTTATAGCCGAAAACAGGCTCTCCTTCTCCCTCGTCTTTGAATGTCCATCCTTTTACTATACAGTCATCTATGCTGTAATTCCTGTACACAGGAGCTCCGTATTCATAAAATAACGAAATTCCCAAAGTCCTTGTTTTATCCCAAATATCCGTACCGAAATTAATATAAGATAAGCCGGAAACATAACCATTATCGTTTCCCCAGGTTTTTGACATTCCTTTATTATAAATACCGTGCAAAACGTTATAATATCCCCAGTAAACTCCAATCCACGGCTGAATTTTTTTCTCATGCTGCAAATATGCTTTAAAACCCAACCTGAAGCCTGTTGTCTGAACATTATAAAAAGCATCTTCTTCAAACGGGCCAACCCTGTAAACAGAATAATCAGTTTGTTCAAATACCCAAAAACTGCTTGCATAACCGTCTTTGTAAGCCACCGGAGTTTTTCGGGTATATCTGCTGATATCAAAATATAAAGAAATGTTTTTTGTAAAATGATAATTAATATCAACACCGAATGCAGGACCGTAATAAGACGTTCCGCCCAAAGCCGCATTGCTTTCTTCAGGAATTGCAGGAACAGTTCCTCCCCAAATGCCGGAATGAACAATAAAATGACCTCCTGTCGTTGCATAAGGCTTAAATTTATAACCCTTATTGTCAGTATCTTGCGAAAACAAATAAGAGCAGAAAATAAAAAGAAATAAGATGAGAACCGTTAATTTTTTCATAATAAAATAATTTCAAGCATTACATACAAATAACTTACAAGTTACAACAAAATTAAGCGATTTTCAAATTTATTAATAGCTATTTTAATTTAGCAACCAACAAAAAACTGTTGTAAAACACCTGCTAACATCCCACTTGTTATTCTTTTTATGGTAACTTTATTTTTTATTACAAAATATTATGCTATGAAAAAAATATTTATTGCTTTATTTATTTCGGTATTTATGATATCATTAACAATCTCTTGTAAAAAAGAAGATAATTTAATTGCAAATGCCGGAGACACATTGTGGGTTCATAACATTCCGCAAAGTGAAAAAGAACATTTTATTGATAACAAACCTTTAGCTGTTGGAACAAACGGAACAATCTACTATTCTGCCGGCGGAGGAGTCTCAAACTATGATTATGAAAGAGTTTATGCCGTTAACAATACAGACGGTTCTTTAAAATGGCAGAGTGATACTTTAGCAACTTGGTACACAAACAGTAATATAGTAATAGGAGATGCAGGAAATATTTATGTTGCTTCCTATACAAAACTTTATTGTATTAATCCTGCAGACGGAAGTTTTAACTGGGTATGGGAAGTTCCGCAAACATTACCTTTAGACGCAAGTGATGTTTACACATACGGGGAATTAGGACCTTTAGCTTTGGCAAATAACGGAGATATTATTATAAAAACAACCGGCAGCGGCTCCTATTACCGTGCAATGTATTGTATAGGAAATGACGGAACTGTTAAATGGTACCGTTTTATCGGTTCCGAAAATACAGAAATTGTTGTTGGTAAAAACGGAGAAATCATTGATTTTGAACATGACGACAGCGGACAGTTATTAACGGTTTCCGATTCCGACAACGGCAGTTTACTTTGGTCAACTCCGGCTAATGTCGTTTCTGCAGCAAACAATATTACAATAGCCGATAACGGAGATATTATAACTTTAATTAATACCGACAGTTTAATAAGAATTAATCCGGTAAACCATACAACGATTTGGAAAGTTTATGCAGCAACAAGTTCGGATACCAAGACTTTTGATTCAGATGATAATATGTTTTTATTTGACCTATTTGCAGGATGCTCTGTTTATGATATAAATTCGGGAAATCTCATTAATTCAGGATTAAACTTACCTCAAACACCTTTAATTGATACAAAAAATCAGCTATACGGTGTTATCAGTGATAATAGTCCTCATTTAAGCGTAACCGACAAATCCGGAAGTATAATTTGGGAAAGTGATATAAATATAAACAGAAATACAAAGGCTCTTTCCGATGATAATGTTATTTATTGCACAGACAGTAAAAAAGTGTATGCCATACAAAGCGATGCAAATTTAAATAAAAACGGTTGGGCAAAGACAACACATGATAATCGAAATACTAATAATGTGAATAAGTTTTGAGAGAATAATACTGAAATTTAGTTTGCTTACAAATAGTTAAACAGAAAAGTAATAATCCTTAATTGATTTTCTTATACATAACTAATAAACTAAAAAAGATTGTCAGTTCGGCAATCTTTTTTTATTTCTTTTTACCTTTGCAAAACTAATATAACTATATTATGCATAAAATTTCGATTTTAATTTTAGTTGTTACGCTTATATTTCCTTCCTGTCTGGTTACAAAAAAGAAATATGATGCGATGAATCTTGAGAATCAAAAAAGAATTGATTCTTTGGAATATGCTCTGGATAAGACCCTGTTTGATTACAAGAGAGATAAAGAAAATTTCGAGTCGCTTTTGAAAAAAAACAAATATATTATTGACTCTCTGAAAAACCTTTCTGATAAGCTTTCAAGCGATACAAGTTTTTTAAGCAGTTCATTGTCAGAAGCATTAGC
>JALSMF010000006.1 GCA_026987795.1 Bacteroidales bacterium | reverse complement strand
ACGGTTAAGAAAAAAACAACAGAATTAAAAAAAACTGTTTTTAAAAGACTTATATCCGAAAATAATTTTTCTTATAGTGAAGATACAGAGATTTTTTTAAAATTTAACTCTCCTTTTTTTAAAATTCCTTTAAGTGTAAATTTCATAATTCGAAAAAATGAGATTAAGTATATCGTAAACCTTGAAAGCCTGATAAGAATAATAATTGCGATAATAGTATTTTCCGCATTTTTTTCTTATTCTTCTTTGAATTTCTTTTTTTGGTTTGCTTCAATATTTACCGTCTGTTTCTATTATCTTAACATAATAATTGTTAACTCATACCTGAACTCACTACTTTTAAAAATTTTAAAAAAAGAGGGCTATACAGTCGATGAGTCAGAATATTTATCTGAACAACAAAAACAGTGGACAGCCGATAAAAACAGGTGCTCTGCTTGCGGAGAATTCTTGTCGGATATTGACATAACTTGTCCTGAGTGCGGAATAAACTTAAAAAGAAATAAAAACTCGATTCCTTTAGATACAAGCAAATATAAAAACATCAATATTAAATATCATTACAAAAAATATTAATCAGGTATATTGTGCTTTAAAATAAGATTTTTCATCAAAAAATAAATTAGGAAAGCAAGAAACACTCCCCACAATGCTCCGAAAAAAATATCAGCAGGATAATGAACTCCAAGGTATATTCTGCTGTAAGAAACAAGTCCTGCCCATATCAGTATAAATACGGAATATTTTATATTTTTAAGAACCAGAAGAGTAAAAACTGCCAAAGCAAAAGTATTTGAAGCGTGTGATGAAATAAAGCCGTATTTGCCTCCGGGTAAACTCAAATTATGTACCATATTTGATATTTCAGGATTATAGCATGGTCTTAACCTTAAAAAAGTAAACTTAAACATAAATACAGATGTCTGGTCTGAAAGTGTAATTAAAAGTATGCTTGCAAATAAAATAATAAAGCCTGTCTTAACGGTAAATTTTTTGAATATCATAAATAATATAAAAAAGTAAAGCGGCAGCCAGGTATATTTCCCGCTGACATATTTCATTACCGTATCAAAAAAAATATTGTGATAACCGTTAAGAAACAAGAACAAATCTGTATCAAATCGTATAAGACTATTTAAAAATTCAGGCATTTCAAATATATTTTCTTCAAAATTGAGGATAAAAGTAAATAAATTATAAAAAAAGCATAAGCTTTATTTAAAAATGTATTATTTTTGTAAAATTACGGATAGTATAATTAAATATCAGAAACATTAAATATTATGAAACTCATTAATAAATATTTGTTTTTTTCAATACTTATAATATCTGTTTTTTTTTCGGGAAAGCAAATTTTCGCCCAAACTAAAACTGAAGATGCCCTCAGGGCTGAGTGGATTTACAATATTGCGGCAGGCGTAACGTGGGAAAACGAGGCTAATATAACATCATATACAATAGGAGTTTTTTCTTCTAAAAACATATTTACGGAACTTCAAAAATTAGCAAAAAACAGATCAATCAAAGGAAGACCGGTTGAAGTGGTCAGGTATCTCAACTATAATGAAATACAAGCCAACCATATTGTTTATGTTTCCAGAAATGAAAATGCTTATTTGGGCTTTGTTTATCAAAATTTAAAAGGTAAAAACGTTCTGATTATGTCTGACCGGTCAAAACAGCCTGAATACAGTATCATTAACTTTCTGAAACAAGAAAAAAAAGGAGCAAAACCGTTTGAACTCAACGTAAGATTAGCAGAACAGAACCATATTCAACTATCAAGGCAACTTCTTAAAATCGGAGGTAACCGTGAGGTTCTTCAAAAAATTTATGCCGAAACGAATCGAAAACTTTTAGCTGAGCAAAAAGCTCTGGAAGAAAAGAAAAAAGAAATTGCCGAAAAAGAACGATTGCTGCAAGAACAAGAAGCCAGAATTAAAGCTCAAAGAGACAGTATAGCAAGTAAGGAAAATTTAATATCCGCAAAAGAGGGGGAATTACAAGAGCAAAATATGAGGCTTGACTCTATGACTCAAGAAATTGAGAATCAGAGAGAAAATCTCAAAAAAAACCTTACGATATTGGAACAACTTTCAAAAAACATTGAGAGACAAAGACAATTAGCAGAGCTTCAAAGAGATTCAATGAACAGAGCGAGTAAAGAGTTAAGAGCAAAACAAGAAGAGATTCGTAAAATTGACGAACAACTGGGCAAAACGGAAAAAACAGTAGCCACTCAGAAAAATATTATATACTTTGCCGTTGCAGCTTTAGTTATTTTCTTATTTCTGGGGATAATAATTGTAAACGGTTATATCAACAAGCAAAAAATCAATAAACAGCTAAGCGAACAATACGTAGCAATAAACAGTCAAAAAGACGAAATTCAAAATCAGGCAAAACAGTTAGAGTCAGTCAATACTGAACTTGAAAAATTGTCAATTGTTGCCAGCGAAACGGATAATGCCGTAACCATTATGGACGTTAAAGGAAATTTTTTGTGGGTAAATGCCGGTTTCACAAGAATGTACGGCTATACTCTTCAGCTTTTAAGGAATGAATTAGGCGACAACATTGTAGGAGCCAGTAACAATCCTGAAATTAGAAATCTGATAAATAATATTATTGAAACAAAACAAACCGGTTCCTATCAAAACCTTAACAGAACAAGAACCGGCAAGGAAATTTGGGTTCAAACAACAATTACGCCCATATTAGACGAAAATAATGAAGTTGTAAAACTGATATCTATTGATACTGATATAACAACAGAGAAAAAATCCGAGATTGAAATACGTAAGCAAAAAGAACAAATTGAACAACAAAATGAATTAATTACCTCAAGTATTAACTATGCTAAAAATATCCAACAGGCAATCCTCCCTTTGCCTCAGGATTTAGAAAAATATTTTGACTCGTTTATTATATTTAAACCCAGGGACGTAGTATCCGGAGACTTTTATTGGTTTGCCGAAAAACCGGGAAAGGACGGGAAACCGGAAAAAATATTTTTAGCTTCGGTTGACTGTACGGGACACGGAGTTCCGGGAGCATTCATGTCAATGATAGGAAGCCGTTTATTAAGCGAAATAGTTTTACAGCAAAACATTACCAGTCCTAAAGATATTCTCGAAACACTTGACCAAAAAGTTAAGACAGCTTTAAGGCAGGAAACAACTGATAATAACGACGGTATGGATATGGCTGTTTGTGTTCTTGAAAAAGACGGAGATTCTTATCATATTACTTATTCCGGAGCAAAGTCCGATTTATACTATTTTTCAAACAAAGACAATGATATTACAATTCTTTCTTCCGAAAGGCGATCAATCGGAGGAACAAAGCAAAAAAGAGGTAATATTATGTTTACCGACAAAGACTTTTATCTTTATAAAGATGATATAATGTGGCTTGCAACCGACGGAATTATAGACCAAAACAACTCTGAAAGAAAGCGTTTCGGAACACCGAGGTTTATAGAGCTTTTAAAAAATATTAAAAACCTGCCGCTTAAAGAACAAAAAAGATTAATAGAAGAGGCTCTTGAAAAATATCAGGGAGAGGAAGAACAACGTGATGATATAACCATTTGGGGAATAAGATTCTCTGATAAGTGGTAATTTACGACCGATAAAAGTCAATAATAAAAAAAAAGAAGAGGGCAAAAACCTCTTCTTTTTTTGTGTTTTAATATCTGTAATGATCAGGTTTATAAGGTCCCTCAATCGGAATACCTATATATTCGGATTGCTCTTTTGTAAGCTTCGTAAGTTTAACGCCTATGTGTTTAAGGTGCAATCTTGCAACTTCTTCGTCAAGGTGTTTAGGCAACCTGTAAACGCCTGTTTTGTAATCATTCTGCCAAAGCTCTAACTGAGCCAAAGTTTGGTTTGTAAATGAATTACTCATTACAAAAGACGGATGTCCGGTAGCATTTCCGAGATTTACCAAACGTCCTTCCGAAAGAAGAATTACGGAATGACCATCGGGGAAAACAAATTGATCAACTTGCGGTTTTATGTTTATGCGCTTTATTCCCGGATAATTCATAAGTTTATCAACTTGAATTTCATTATCAAAATGACCGATATTACAAATAATTGCTTTATCTTTCATTTTTTCCATATGTTCAATGGTGATAACGTCTTTATTTCCCGTAGTTGTAACAAAAATATCACCCTCTGAAAGCATATCTTCAATAGTTTTAACGGCAAAACCCTCCATTGCTGCCTGTAAAGCACAAATAGGGTCGATTTCTGTAACGGTTACTCTTGAGCCGTATCCTATAAATGATTTTGCGGAACCTTTACCTACATCTCCGTATCCGAGAACAACAACTTTTTTTCCGGCAAGCATAATATCGGTGGCTCTTTTTATCCCGTCGGGCAATGATTCTCTGCAACCGTATGTGTTATCAAATTTTGATTTTGTAACAGAATCATTTACGTTAATTGCAGGAAACAATAATTTACCTTCTTCGTGTAATTGATATAATCTGTGAACGCCTGTTGTCGTTTCTTCCGAAACACCTTTAATTGATTTTGCTGCTTTATGCCATTTTTGCGGATTTTTATTCAGTCCGGCTTTTAAAATTTTGAACAGTTCTGCCTCATCTTCGGCTTCAACATTTACGTCTAAAACAGAAGGGTCATTTTCTGCTTCATACCCTTTAAGCACCATAAGAGTTGCATCACCGCCGTCATCAACAATTAAATCAGGGGCATTGCCTCCCGGAAAAGTAAGTGCTTGTTCGGTACACCACCAATATTCTTCAAGAGTTTCTCCCTTCCATGCAAAAACGGGAATACCTGCAGCCGCTATTGCCGCCGCCGCATGGTCCTGTGTTGAAAAGATATTACAACTTGCCCAACGGACATCGGCTCCAAGTTCAACCAAGGTTTCAATTAAAACGGCTGTTTGAACGGTCATATGCAAAGACCCCGTTATTCTTGCTCCTTTTAAAGGCTTGCTTTCTCCGTATTTTTTTCTCAGGGCGATTAAGCCGGGCATTTCATGTTCCGCCAAAGCAATTTCTTTCCTTCCGAAGTCGGCTAATTTTATATCTTTAACTTTATAGTCCATTTGTTATGTTTTTAATTTTGTAAAAAAATATTAAGACCTGCAAAAGTAATTAAATTTATTTTGTTGGTATAAAACTGTAAAAAATATGCTCTATCTTTTATTCAACAAAGCACACTTTCATCATTTAATATACTGTTTTAAAAGTAATCTGCTGAATTTATACA
>JALSMF010000005.1 GCA_026987795.1 Bacteroidales bacterium | reverse complement strand
TATCCTGAAAAAAATTAAAGGAAAAGACGGAAAAGATTTAAATTTAAAAAGAATGATTCCGTTGGGATGGTCAATTTTCAGGTGGGTTAACCAATTTATAATTATACCTCTCTTTAACGGTTTAGGTTATCTTTTCGGTAACAATATGGGGCTGATAATTCTTATAATGACCCTTCTGATTAAACTTGCCCTGTTTCCGCTTACATACAAATCATATATATCATCGGCAAAAATGCGTGTATTAAAACCGCAAATTGATGAAATAAATAAAAAAATCCCTAAAGAAAAAGCAATGGAGCGTCAGCAGGCAACAATGGCTCTGTATAAAAAAGTAGGTGTAAATCCTATGGGCGGTTGTTTACCGATGCTTTTGCAAATGCCGTTCCTGATTGCAATGTTTAGATTTTTTCCGGCATCAATAGAATTAAGGCAAAAAAGTTTCCTCTGGGCAAGCGATTTATCTACTTACGATTCAATTTGGGACTTTCCTAACGGGTTCAGTATTCCGTTTTACGGCGATCACGTAAGTTTATTCACTCTGTTAATGGCAGCAGCTATGCTGGTAAGCCAGTTGCTCAATAAAAACCAAATGTCAGGCGGAAATACACAAATGCCCGGTATGAAACTTATGCTGTATATGATGCCGGTAATGATGCTTTTTTGGTTTAATAATTATTCTGCCGGTTTAAGTTACTATTATTTTCTCTCTAATGTTGTAACAATTATTCAAACCTTGTTAATACGACGAATGATTAATGAAGACGAACTATTAGCCAAACTTAACGCTAACAAAAAGAAACCGAAGAAAAAATCAAGTTGGCAGCAACGTATTGAAGAAATGCAGAAAATACAACAGCAACAAGCTAAAAAAAGAAAAAGATAATTTATAAACGTAACTTGTATAAAAAGAAGTCCCGATTTTTTAAAATCGGGACTTCTTTAATTAAGATAAGGTACATAAAAGTAAGCAGATACTGTATTCCTGACTTTTTATTTTGAATTCTGTTTTTTATTTCTACTTTTGTTATGAAGCTGATATAAAAACATCAATATGAAAATAATCAGAAAAATTACGGCTGTTGTCTTTATTTTGTCCCTTTCAGGTATAAACCTGTCAGCACAAAAACCAAAACTTACGGTACTGAATATGGACTCGCAAGGGATAACCTTTACCCCGAAACAACTTGGGAATTTATTGCGTACGGAAGTTGAAAAACTTGACAAGTTTGAAGTTACCGACAGATATGACGTTGCCTATTTGACAGAAAAAAATAATCTTAAAACAGAAAATTGTTACGGTAAAATATGCCTTGTAGAGATAGGCAAGTTACTGAAATCAGATAAAATGATGAGCGGAAGCGTCGAAAAATATAATGACAAAATTATTTTATCAATACGCTTTATTGATGTTGAAAAAGAAATAACGGAAAAAACGGTAATTAAAGAATTTTTAAATTATCCGAAACAAATTCAGATAATGATTCGCATAGCACTTTATGATATGTTTGATATTACTCCTGATGAAAATATGAAAAACCAGATAAAAAGCCTTACATCCGAGCAGGTTTATGAAAGTGAACTTATAAATCCGGATAAAGACAAACTTAATTTATCGGGACCTCGTTTAGGCTTGACATATTTTACAGGAGAGATACAAGATATACTAACGGATAATAAATATAACGGAGGTTTTGATGCTGCTGTGCCGGCAATGCTTGTATTCGGGTACCAGTTTGAAATTCAGTATCTTAATTCAGGGAATTTTCAGGCATTATTTGAGTTTATGCCTACCGTAACAGGCTTAGATCAAGGCTTATTTCTTCCTAATTTATCTGTTCTTATGGGATTTAGACATAATCTTATGGGCTGGGAAATTGCTCTCGGACCGACAGTAGGATTAACCAAAAAAGCTGACGGTTATTATGATGAAAACGGAGAATGGCATTTGATGAGGGAATGGGATTATTCTCGCGGAGATTTACCTTATCCGGAAGACCAAAGACTTGACAGCAGGGGAAATATTGTTTTTCATTCAGGCTTTATATTTGCTGCAGGAAAATCTTTTAAATCCGGGCGAATGAACTTTCCTGTTAATTTATTTGTAATTCCGTCCGAAAGCGGAACAAGATTCGGTTTAACTTTCGGGTTTAATGCAAAAAATAAGCGGGTAAATTAAAATTAACACTTTTAAGCCAAGTTTTATATATTTGCTGTATGATTAAAAGTATCAGCATAAAAAATACTCCCGTAATTTTTATTGTATTGTTTATTTTATATGCTTCTGATATTAATGCTGCAGAGTCTGTACCAAAAGGAACTAAAGGAAGCGATACAGAAGTTGCATTAAAAATAAATTCAAAACATAATATAGAAAAAGGCGGTTTTTTAAAGCGAATATTCAGAAATATTTCTGAAAAAGTAAAAGAAACTAAACAAAGAATAACAAAGAAAATAAAGAGAAAAATTTCAAAAAAACAGGCAAGAAAAAACAGAACCAAACTAAGTTTAAAAAAACGTAATAAAAACTTATTTAATATTTTAACCTTTTCGTTAATTTTCTTTTTAATAGCGGGTACTCTTATTTTTTTACTTTTAAATTCTTTTATAAACTATACGCTTTTTTTGGTGCTCTCAATAATAATTTCCCTTACGGCAATTGTAATTGCATTAATCTATTTTTCCGGCAGGTATGTAATAAAACCGCATTACTGAAAATAATATTGTAAATTTAATACCATTTGTTATGAAAAAAATATTAGTTGTTTTATCTCTGATTTTTTCAAATTTAATTATTTTTTCTCAAGATATAATAAGGCTGAAAAACGGAACGGAAATACAAGCCAAAGTTATTGAAATAGGAAATAAAGAAATAAAATACAAAAAATACAATTTTATTGACGGTCCCGATTATATTTTACTTAAAAAAGAAGTAGATTACATTATTTATGAAAACGGTATGAGAGAAGGCTTTTACGGTAAATATTCGGAAGAAGAATATCGTATGTTGTGCGAAAGAAAGGTTAAGCATTACGTTAAGCAGCAAAAAGCAGGTCTGATGCTCGGCGGCATAGGTCTTGTCGGATTTACGCTTATAGCCGTAGATAACTATAATTATAATATAAACTATCCGAATAATAATAATTATGAGAGATATTTCGCTTATCAGGTCGGTTATTTCTTTTCTGCAGGTGCAATTGTAGGTGGTGCGGTACTTTATCTTACCGGAAAAAGAAAAACAAAGCAATATTCCGAAAAACTAAGAAATATCTCATTAAAAATAAGTCCTGTAGGTCAGGTAAAAACTTCTTCCGTAGGTTATCGTTTTTGATAATGTTCGTCTAAAAACAAAAAAAGCCCTGATTTTTCTTATTTCAGGGCTTTAATTTTTTAATTATTAAGAATCAGTTATTTTGCATTTTTGAATGCTCCTAAACCGGCATAAACGGCGGCATCACCTAATTCGTTTTCAATTCTTATAAGCTGGTTGAATTTTGCAATTCTTTCACTTCGTGAGCCTGAACCGGTCTTTATTTTTCCTGAAGAAACGGCAACAGCTAAGTCTGCTATCGTAGTATCTTCTGTTTCACCTGAACGGTGGGAAACAAAGCAATTAAAATTATTTTTTCCGGCTAATTCAATTGTTTCAAGAGTTTCCGTAATTGTTCCTATTTGGTTTACTTTAATCAGAATAGAATTTGCAGCATTTTTATCAATAGCTTCTTGCAAAATAGCTTTATTTGTGCATAATAAATCATCTCCTACAAGCTCAATTTTATCTCCAAGTTCTTTATTTAACTTTTGCCAACCCTCCCAGTCATTTTCGTCTAATCCGTCTTCCAAAGAAATTACGGGATATTTTTCAACCCACTCTTTCCAAAGTTCTATCATTTCTTCCGAAGTTTTTACGGAATTATCAGACTTGAAGAAAACATATTTTCCGTCTCGGTACATTTCGCTTGTTGCAGGGTCTAATGCAATTGAAATATCTTTTCCGGGCGTATATCCTGCTTTTTCAATAGCTTCAAGAATAACCTCCATTGCTTCCTCGTTTGATTTTAATTCGGGAGCATAACCGCCTTCATCGCCTACTCCGGTATTGTAACCTTTTTCTTTTAGAACTTTACCCAATGTATGAAACGTTTCGGCTCCCATCCTGATAGCCTCTTTAAATGAAGGTGCATTATGAGGGACAATCATAAATTCCTGAAAATCAACATTGTTTCCTGCGTGTGAACCTCCGTTTATTACATTCATTGAAGGACAAGGCAAAATGTGAGCATTAACACCTCCGAGGTATCTGTACAGCGGCATATCAAAACAATCGGCAGCAGCACGTGCAACAGCCATTGATACGCCCAAAATTGCATTAGCTCCGAGTTTTGCTTTGTTCTGCGTGCCGTCAAGCTCAATCATAGTTTTATCTATAAATCTTTGTTTTGAAGCATCAATGCCGATTAAAGCAGGAGCAATAATTTTATTTACGTTATCAACTGCAGTTAATACTCCTTTACCGCCATACCTGGATTTATCTCCGTCTCTTAATTCTACAGCTTCTTTTTCGCCTGTTGATGCCCCGGAAGGAACTATGGCTCTTGATTTAATGCCGCATTCTAAGGTTACTTCAACTTCTACGGTCGGATTTCCTCTGGAATCCAATACCTCGTTTGCAATAATTTCTTGTATTTTCATTGTATAATAATTTAATTAATTATCAAGTATAATTTACTCTGCAAAGTAAATAAATTCTTTGAAAACCAAATAATATTAGTGTATTTATATTTTTTTTAATATTTTTATAGGTTATTTTAAGAAAAATAAATATTGATGTATAAGAAGAAAATTCTTGTTATTATTTTGTTTATTGTATCAATAGGTGTTGCAGCAGGACAAAGCGGCAAGACTGACAGCTTGTTGTTAAAAATAGGTCAGGTAAAAGAAGACACTCTCAAAGTTAAGTTATTATTGTCTTTATCAGATAATTACTTAAGTATTTCTGAAACGGATTCGTCTGTTTTTTATGCAGAAAAGGCTCTTAAACTTTCAAAAAAAAATAATTACATATACGGAATTGTTGAGTCTGCTTATTCATTAGGGATAATTTATTACTATAAATCCTTTTTTAGAATTTCCGAAAAATATTTTAAGTTATCTTTAGAGAAATCTAAGTTGATAAATAACATTTATTACCAAATAAACTCATATAATACTCTTGGTGTTGTTAATGACAGCAAGGGGAATTATTCAAAAGCTCTTGAA
>JALSMF010000004.1 GCA_026987795.1 Bacteroidales bacterium | reverse complement strand
ACAAATCCTTTACGTTTAAAAGTTTCATATTTCAAGCCTGATTCTGCATTTTTATCTAAAATTGATACCGCACAACAATTTAAAATTGCCGACATAAAAGCACCGAAAAAAGCCCCTGTAACTTTCAAGGAATTTATACAACGTTTCGGGCGGTATATCTTAATTGCCGTTGTTACGGGAATATTAACATTATTGGTAATAAGGTTTTTGAAAAAAAGAAAATCTAAAAACAAACCGGTATTTGCCGTTAAAGAAAAACCTGAAATTCCCGCACATATAAAAGCTCTTGAGCGTATTAACAATCTGAAAATAAAAAAACTTCATAAAAAAGATGATTTAAAACCGTTTTATACAGAATTAAGCAATATAATAAGATTATATATTGAAGAACGGTTTAATATTCCTGCTTTAGAATCGGTTACAAGTGAAATTATAAATAATTTCTCAAAAACAGAATTTTCAAATACAGGCTTAAATGAAAAATTAAAAGAATTGTTATCATTATCTGATACCGTAAAATTTGCAAAAAACAAGCCCGGAGAACACGAAAACGAAATTATGTTTGAATATGCACTGTCGTTTATAAATAATACAAAAGAAAAAATTAAAGAAGAAAAACCGGAAGAAAAAGAAAACTTATAATTATGACCTTTGCTCATCCTACATATTTTTGGCTGTTTATTATTCCTGCCTTAATGATATTTTGGTATATCTTTAAGAAATCAAAATCACAGGCAAGTTTACGATATTCATCAATAAAGATTTTTGAAAATCAAAAAAAACCTTTGAAATATTATTTACGGCATTTGCTGTTTTTAATCCGTTTAGCAATTATATCTTTTCTTATCATTGTCTTAGCAAGACCTCAAACCCGAAAACCCGAAGAAAAGGTAACACAAGGCATTGATATTGCCATAGCTCTTGATATTTCAGGAAGTATGCTTGCCCAAGACTTTAAACCGAACCGTTTGGAGGCATCAAAAAATATTGCAATTGAATTTATTAACAAACAAGAATACGACCGCATAGGTCTTGTCGTTTTTGCGGGTGAGGCATTTACTCAATGCCCCGTAACAATCGACCATAAAGTGCTGATTAATATGTTCTCGGGAGTAAAGCAAGGACTTATAGAAGACGGAACTGCAATAGGACACGGACTTGCAACTGCTGTTAATGCATTGAAAGACAGTAATTCAAAAAGCAAAATTGTAATTTTACTGACCGACGGTGAAAATAATGCCGGAAATATTGACCCTATGACAGCAGCAGATTTAGCATCAAAATATAATATAAAAGTTTATACAATAGGTGTAGGCAAAAACGGATATGCAGATATGCCGGTGCAAACAATTTTCGGCACACAAATGCAGAAAGTTGAAGTAAAAATTGATGAAGAAACCCTGAAACTTATATCCCGAAAAACAGGAGGTAAATATTTCAGAGCAACGGATAACGAAAAACTTAAAAAAATATATGACGAAATTGACAAACTCGAAAAAAACAAAATAAAAGAAAAACTAGGGAAACACATACAAGAAGAATATATGAAATTTCTTATCCCGGCTTTGATACTATTAGTTTCTGAGATTATTTTAAAGCATACAATATTAAGAACATTACCTTAATTTCATAAATAATTATATATTGATTAACATAATATTATGAACTTGTTTCAATTTAAAAATCCTGAATATTTTTGGCTGCTTATACTTATACCCGCATATATTTTACTTTATATAACAGCAAATTATTACAGAAAAAAAACACTAAAACGCTTAGGTAATAATGAATTAATACAAAAACTCATACCTGATTATTCAAAATATCGTATTTTATTAAAAAATATCCTTACGGGAACAGCTCTTATATTTATGATTTTGGCAGCCGCCCGACCGCAGTCCGGCAACAAAGTTAAAGTTTCCGCAACAAAGAACAGAGAAATTATTTTTGCTCTCGACGTATCTAACAGTATGCTTGCACAAGACATAAAACCAAACAGATTACACCGAGCAAAACAAATAATAAGCGAACTATACAGAAAAAATCCTTATGACAGAATGGGATTAATTATTTTTGCCGGAGAAGCTTTTGTCCAAATTCCGCTTACTTCAAATTTTTCAAATTCAGATGTTATAATGTCTTCCGTTACGCCGGATATCATTCCCGTTCAAGGAACAAACTTAAGCAGTGCAATTGAGTTAGCAGCCGGAATGTTTGATAAAAGCGATACAAAAAGTCAAAAGTTGATATTAATACTGACTGACGGCGAAAATCACGAACAAAAAGCAATAGATGCGGCAAAAGAAGCTCGCAAAAACGGTATTATTATTTCGACTGCAGGCATAGGAAAAAAATCAGCAGTTCCTATACCCGATTCCAAAACAGGTGAATACAAAAAAGATAAAACAGGAAAAGTTATTCTGACAAAGTTAAATGAAGTCTTGCTGACACAAATCGCAAATGCCGGCGGAGGAAAATACTTTGAAACAGGAAACCTTTTTAATGATATAAATAAAATTCAACGTCAAATAGACACCCTCGGAGAAAAAGAAGGTGTTACCGAAATAGACGAATATGCCGATTTATTTCCGTATTTTATATTCACGGCTCTTCTGCTGCTTACGGTTGAATTTTTAATTTCAGAACGCAGAAATAAAAAACTCGCAAATGCCGGTCTTTTCAAAATAAATAAAAATGTACGATAAAACAATAGTTAGCAAAACAAAAAAATTTATCGAAGAAACATTGCAGGGAGCGGAAGGTTCTCACGACAAATTTCATGTTCTCAGAGTTTGGGAAAATACAAAGTTAATTCTTAAAACAGAAAAAGCCGATCCGTTTATTTGCGAACTTGCAGCACTGCTTCACGATATTGCCGACCATAAATTTCATAACGGAAATGAAGATATAGGTTATCAAAAAGCCGAACATTTTTTAACATCATTAAAGGTTGACAATAAAAGCATTACACAAGTTGTTAATATTGTTAAGAATGTATCTTTTCTCGGCGGGCATAACAACGGCAGATATTTTTCACAAGAATTGGCAGTAGTCCGAGATGCCGACAGGTTAGATGCAATAGGAGCAATAGGAATTGCTCGGGCTTTTGCATACGGCGGGTATAAAAAGCGAGAACTTTACAACCCCGACATAAAACCCGTTATATATAAAAACAAAGAGGAATATAAGAAAAGCACAGTTCCGACAATCAATCATTTTTATGAAAAATTACTACTCCTGAAAGATAAAATGGATACGGAAACGGGAAAAAAACTTGCGGAAAAACGGCATAATTTTATGCTTGACTATTTAAATCAATTTTTTAAAGAGTGGAAGGGTAAATAACTTTAAACTTTTTTTATCAATAATATGAAATGTAAATACTGTTTTGCAAATAATAAAAAAGAAGAACAAAGATGTTTTTCGTGCGGTGCACCTTTGCCTTTTTTATCAAAATTAACAAAAGAAGAATCTGAAAATCTGAAACAATACATTAAAAGCGTAGAAAATATGCTCGTTAAAGCAGAACGCAACCAAGACGGAAAAGTTGCAATGGTTCTTATTTTAACAGTTCTTCTTTGGATTGTTATCGGTGTTTTAATGTTTATTTATTTAAACATCCATTTTATTTTCTCAATTATTATACTGCTTGTAATCGGTTTTGTGTTTTTTATGGTTTTCGGTCTTAATATGGATAAAATTGCATATAATGCAATGAAAAAAGAATTTAATACAAAAATAAAATATGATATTAAAGACTATTTAAAAGTAATGAACTTCACAACTGCTGACTTTGAAGCAATGACAGGAACTGTTTTAAGTGAAAAGTCTCCGCTGAATAACTTTTTACCTGATTTGTAATTATATCAATTTATTTGGGGATAATTTCACATCACATTAAATTTTATTTTACTCAATTAACATAGTTAAAGCTAAAGCAAAACCTATTGATGCGGGAGAATTTTTATTCTTAAGTTTATACGGAAAATTCAAAACCAGTATAAAATTCTTTGCATTTTCTAAGGTTACTCCTGAATTTATTATAATATTTTCTGCATACTGCTTGTGGGTAAAATCTTTATTATAACAAATACCTGTTACTAACTGCAATCCGTCCGTAATAAAATAGCCTGCCTCAGAATTTAAAAATACTGTTAAATCCTGATGAGAGTAATGAAATTTACCCTGTAACTGACCGGTAAAATCGATACTCACTTTTTCACTTACAAGATAAGTAAAGGCTGCTCCGCCCGAGTAAGAGTAAAATAAAGATGCTGTTTTTTCTTGACTCTGATTGTCTGAATTTAAGGAATTTTGAAACCCCGCAATAAAAACAACTGAATATTGTTTAAAGTTAACGGCATTATATTTTATACCCCAGTTTAAGGTATTTAGGCTTACCGGTATTACTATTCCCATTTCAGTTTTAGAAGTTAAACCATATGTAAAACGAAACCCTAAATCAGAATATACAGGTAAACTGTCTGTCATAAAAACAGAAAAACCAAACGACGGTTCAAATTCAATTTTATCTTCAAGAACTGTTGTTGCATTAACTGCAGATAGTTTTGAGGCAGAAATACCTGCAGTTTGTGAGTAAGTATTTTCTGAAATAAAAACAAACGGTAGTAATAAAACAAATATTAATTTTTTCATTATGTATTGATTAAAATATTTCTGCAAACATAAATGCTCAAAAATATTTATACAATACCGTAATTTAGGGATTTCAACTTAAGAATAAAACTTTTTCAGTTCTGCTTTTATCTCATCAGTTTTATCACAAATCGACAAAATCAGATTTTTAAGTTTTCCTCGTTCAATTAAATCTGTAATATAATTATAGACGGGAGTTTCTTGTGTCCAAAATTTTTTATTCATAAAAATCATAGGACTTGCATAGCCGAAACTCAAATAATGATTCTGGGTAATCTCCTGAAAAATTTCCTGAATAGTGCCTGCACTTCCGGGCGAATAAATAATACCTCCTTTAGCAATTGTAAGCAACCCGTCTTCTCTTACGCTGTTGGCAAAATATTTTGCTATTTTAGTTGCAAAAGGCGTAGGCGGTTCGTGTCCGTATAACCAGGTCGGGACTCCTAAACTTTCATATTCTCCCGTATTCGGGTATATGTCAATAACTTTCATTGCAGTATCCAACCATAGTATGTCTTTGTAAACGGGAGCCTTATCTAATATCCCAAAAGCACTTTCAAGTTCTTTATTTGCTCTGCCGGCAAACCAAGCACCGAGATGCGTTGCTTCCATGG
>JALSMF010000003.1 GCA_026987795.1 Bacteroidales bacterium | reverse complement strand
TGAACCTACTGCTGCCGGACGATTAATTCAAAACTTTGTTATTGATAATCTCAGCAATTGGTATGTTCGTTTAAACAGAAAACGCTTTTGGGGGCAAGAATATGATAAAGATAAGATTTCGGCATATCAGACACTGTATATTTGCCTTGAAACAGTAGCAAAATTAATGTCTCCTCTTGCTCCCTTCTATTCGGAACAATTATTTACCGATTTAAACTCCGTTTCGAAAAGAGAAAATCAATCTGTTCATTTGTCAAAGTTTCCGGAATATAAAGCCGAATATGTTGATAAAAAACTTGAAGAAAGAATGGAACTTGCTCAGCAAATTTCATCTTTAACACTTAGTTTGAGAAGAAAAAGCAAATTAAAAGTAAGACAACCTCTCAAAAAAATAATGATTCCCGTATTAAATGACGAACTTAAAGAACAAATTGATGCGGTTAAAGATATTATATTGACAGAAGTTAACGTTAAAGAAATTAAATATCTGAAAGACAGCAGCGGAATTATTATTAAAAAGTTAAAACCGGATTTTCGTGTAATGGGCAAGAAATATGGTAAATTGGTAAAACCTGTTTCAGTCTTATTGTCAAAATTCTCTCAAGAAGAAATAAGTGAATTTGAGCAAAACGGAAGTGTTAAATTAAATGTTGAGGGCAATGAAATTAACTTGAAATTAGATGAAGTTCAGGTAATTACTGAAGATATTCCGGGTTTGACAGCTGCAAATAAAGGAACTTTAACCGTTGCTCTTGATACTGAGATTACAAAAGAATTGAAAGAAGAGGGTATTGCAAGAGAATTGGTAAATAAAATCCAAAATATAAGAAAAGATTCCGGATTTGAAGTTGCAGATAAAATTATAATAAATATACTCTCAAATAAAGGAATTGATGAAGCGGTAAATAATTACAAAGATTATATAATGTCTCAGGTTCTTGCCGATGAAATAAATACGGTGAGTAACTTTAACGGAAGTGAAAATGATTTGCATAAAATAGATTTAGACGAAAATATTACTGCAAAAATTATTGTTAAAAAAGTATAACATTAAAATCATATATTATGTCAGAAAAAAGCAAACAAGTTAAAACGCGTTATTCAGATGAGGAATTGCAGGAATTTAAAAAAATAATAGAAGATAAGCTGGAAAGAGCTAAAAAAGATTATCAATTATTGAGCAGCACGCTCTCTCACGAAGATTCTAATGATATTCAGGATACATCTCCGACATTTAAAGTTTTGGAAGAAGGTGCAAATACATTGTCGAGAGAGCATACGGGAAGACTTGCTCAAAGACAGTTGAAATTTATCTCTCACCTGGAAGCTGCATTGGTAAGAATAGAAAATAAAACTTACGGGATATGCAGAGAAACAGGAAAATTGATATCAAAAGAGCGTTTGAGAGCCGTTCCTCACGCAACTTTATGTATTGAAGCAAAGAAAAACCAAAGCTAATCTTTATGTCATTATTTAAAAAATCATTACTGCTGATTTTTCTGTTGCTTCTGGTTGACCAGTCCGTAAAAATATGGATAAAAACACATTATACCATAGGTGGCGGCTTTGATGTATTCGGAGACTGGGCAAAAATTCATTTTATTGAAAATCCCGGAATGGCTTTCGGACTGAAATGGGGCGGAGATACAGGAAAATTAATGCTGAGTTCGTTCAGAATCTTAGCAATAATTGGTCTTTTGTGGTATTTGTATTATATTTCCAAACAGAAATTACCTAAAATTGCCGTTTTCAGTGTCGCACTGATTTTAGCCGGAGCAGCCGGCAATATTTTAGACAGTGCTTTTTACGGACTTATATTTTCTGAGTCTAACTACCATACCGTTGCACAAATGTTTCCGGAAGGCGGCGGATATGCCGGATTTTTACACGGTTCGGTAGTTGATATGTTTTATTTCCCGATGATTGATAAAATTATGCCGGACTGGGTGCCTTTTTACGGAGGAAAAAGATTTATTTTTTTCAGTCCCGTCTTTAATGTTGCCGATTCATGCATTACTATAGGAGTTGTTTTGGTAATAATTTTCAGAAAAAAATTTGCAAAAATTTAGTGTATTGTCTAAATAAACTTTTCTCGGACGGATTTATTTCCGTCCTTTTTGTTTTAATCTCATTTTTATTTTTTATTTTTATCCTTTTAAATAAAATATTTTAATTTCCCTAAGTAAAATATGAAAAAACTTACTCTTAATAATATACTTTTTATCGGTTTCGGAATAATATCGGTGCTTACCGTTATATTCGGTATAAGAGAAATTGTTTTTATAAACGGATTTATTACTTCCGACAATAAAACTCAGACGATAATTTACCTGCAAAAAACAACGGAAAAATTAAAAAATGTTTTTGATAACGAGCAAATGCTTATAAAAAGCGTTATCGGGACAGAAAACAAGGAAGAGCTGTCGGGATTAATGAAACAACACAACTTAAATTCAAGTGCATTTTTGAAATATAAAGCACAATTAAAAAACTCTGTTTCTGAAATAAACACTAATTTAGGTAATGAAAAACTTCTGAAAATAACGGAAGAGTTATCAAATATTTATAAAAAAGAAACGGACCCTTTGATAGCATCATTAATAAAAACAAGACTTAAAATATCCGAAATAGAGAATTATTCGGATGAAGAAACAAAAAAGAAAACTTTGGCGGGGCTGTTAAATAATTTGGAGGAAACCGAAAATCAAATATCAGAATCATCAGGAATAATATATGAAAATATAAGCATACTGCAAGATGTTTTAGAGAAACAGTATCAAAAAACACGTGAAGAAAAATATGATTTCTTTAAGGCAGCACAATTAAACGTTATTTTATTTCTTATTACTCTGATTGCTTTCTCTGCTCTGATTTACGCCGGGCTGACAAAATACGTATTTAACCCTTTAGTTGTAATACAAGATTATCTTGACCGCCTTAAAACAGGAGATTTGCCTGAAGATTTACATCTTAACAGCGGAAAAGATGTAAGCAGGATAACATCTTCTCTTAACAAACTTACCTCATTGCTCAGAAATGCCGTTAATTTTTCAAAAGAGCTGGCAAAAGGAAACTATAAAACACACTTTGAAACAGCAGGAGTAAATGATGCTCTCGGAAATTCTCTTTTAACTTTAAGAGGAAATATTCAAAAAACACAACAGGAAGAGAAAATAAGAAAACAAGAAGAACAACAAAGGCAAAAAACAAATGAAGGGCTGACAATGTTTGCCGATATTTTACGGAAACACTCTGATAATATACAAGATTTAGCAGACACGGTAATATCTTCGTTGGTTAATTTTATGAATGCAAATCAAGGAGCTTTATTTTTTCTTAACGATGAAAATCCAGAAGATATATATTATGAATTAATCGGAGCATATGCTTACAACAGAAAAAAATACATCACAAAACATATAAAACCCGGAGAAGGATTGGTAGGTGCCGTTGCTTTAGAGAAATACACGGTTTATATGACGGAAGTTCCGGAAGATTATATAGAGATAGAGTCAGGAACAGGTAAAGCAAATCCCCGTTCGGTGCTTATAGTTCCTCTTAAAATAGAAAATAACGTGCTGGGTATTATAGAATTAGCGTCTTTTAAGGAGTTTAAAAACGAAGAAATTCAAATGGTTGAAAAAATAGCCGAAAGTATTGCAGCTTCATTGTCAAGTGCTAAAATAAATATGCAAACGTCAAAATTAAACGAACAATTTCGTGAACGGGAAGAATTTTTACGCCAAACAGAAAAAGAACTTGAACAAAAAATTAATGAAATACGGGACCTTACGCGAAAAATATCGCGTTTAGAAAGAGAAAATCAAAAAATGAGAAAACTTATAGAATCATAAAACAGAAAATGTTTTTTAACATCTTTTTTTTCCTTTGAAATATATTATTTACATATGTCCTTATTCACAACTTTAGTTTTGGAATAACAGCAATTGTTTTTACCATATCTGTTCTGATTTTTTTTTAATAGTCGAATATTTTTTTTAAGTTCGTATTCTGAAATGAAAAATATACAAAGCCTGAAATTTATAATTATCTTATACTTGCTTACCGTTACGACTACGGGAAGTTTATATGCTCAACCGCCCGTAAAAAACGGAGTTATTGATATAAAAGACACGGAACTTGACAAAAAAGTTATAAATCTGAACGGATATTGGGAATTTTATGAATCTGAACTGTATACTCCCGAAGATTTTAAAAATAAAAAAGTTGTAAATCCTGAATATATTATTGTTCCGGGATTATGGAATAACATTAAAAAAAACAGACCGGGCAGCGGGCAGGGTTTCGGAACTTATCGTATAAAAATCCTGAATACGGAAAAAGATAGATTATATGCCTTAAATCTGAACCGTATTCAGTCGTCTTATAAAATTTGGGTAAACGGAAAGCTTTTAAGAGAGGAAGGAATTACGGGAAAAGATAAAGCAAGTTCAAAGCCCCGATGGTCTTCTTCGGATATAATTTTTAAAGCATCCGGAGATACAAGCGAAATAATTTTGCAGGTAAGTAATTTTTATCATAAAAAAGGCGGAATAGAGCATCCTGTTATTTTCGGTAAAGAAAAAGCCGTTTACGAATACGGATGGAAAAGAATTTCATGGAATTTCCTGTTGCTCGGTATATTTATGATAATGATAGTCTATCATTTAGCAGCTTTTTTGTTTAGAAGAAACGATAAGTCAAATCTGTATTTTTCCTTAACCTTAATTTTTTCCGCATTATTTTCCCTTACGGTAGGAGAAATTTTGCTTATGGACTTTTTTCCCTCCCTAAATTGGGAAATTCTTATTAAAACAAACTATATATCAAATTATCTCAGAGCCCTGTTTTTCGCATTATTTATTTATTCTGTTTTTCCTGAAGAATTAAATAAACTGTTTGTTAAAATACTTACATTTACTGTTACGGGAATAGTTATTTTTATATTGGTAACACCGGCAATTGTTTACACTAAAACTTTGATTGTATTTTTGATTATAACCGGTATTGTTTTGATATATTTGATGATAGGACAAGTAAAAGCAATCATAAAAAAACGTCCCGGAGCAATATACTCTTTTGCGGGAGTTTTGTTTCTTATAGGGACGGCAGTTAATGACATATTAAAAGAACTTCAAATAATTGATTCCGTTTCATTAACAATTTTAGGAATATTTATTTTTATTATACTCCATTCATATTTAATTACCTTGCAAAATGCGTTCTCATATAAAACCATAAGAAGAATTACGAAGAATATAGGTATAAGAGGAAAAGTTAAAGATGCTTTGTTTTCAGCTCGGTCTTACGATTTAAAAGAGCCGCTTAAAGCAATCTCCGAAGTTGTTGATGCCGACAGAGCCTTGATTTTTATTTATTC
>JALSMF010000002.1 GCA_026987795.1 Bacteroidales bacterium | reverse complement strand
GGGAAATTTTCGGAATTGACATTACGCTTCCGATTCAAACTTACGGTTTTTTTGTTGCAACAGCATTTCTTACGGGAATTTGGCTGATGATAAAAGAGTTAAAAAGAAAAGAAAGACAGTTATTACTTATGCCGACAGAAAAAGAAGTCATTACAGGAGCTCCGGCAAGCATAAAAGAAATAATAACATCTGCTGCCATAGGATTTCTGCTGGGCTACAAACTTCTTGACGCAATTTTAAGATATTCTGTTTTTGTCGATAACCCTCAGGATTTTATTCTTTCTTCCGAAGGGAATATTTTAGGAGGAATAATTCTTGCCGCAATATCCGGATTTTGGACTTGGAGAGAAAAAGAAAAGAAAAAACTAAAAGAACCGAAACGAGAGATAAAAAAAATATATCCGCACGATTTAGCGGGAAATATCTTAGTAATTGCCGGTATTGCCGGATTGATGGGTGCAAAACTATTTGACAGTCTCGAAAATTGGGACAGATTAATTTCTGACCCCGTTGATACATTAATTTCATTCAGCGGACTGTCTTTTCTCGGAGGATTGATTCTCGGAGGACTTGCCGTAATTTGGTATGCAAAAAAGAATAACATTAATATAATTCACCTCGCCGATGTTGCCGCAATTGTAATGCCTCTGGCTTATGCAGTCGGCAGAATAGGCTGTCAAACAGCCGGAGACGGATGCTGGGGTGTTTATAACGAGGCATTTGCCGAACCGGGAACTATTCCTGCTGCAGCATATCAGCTCGGACACGTTGCATCATTTACTCCGCCCCATTGGTTAAGCTTTTTACCGGATTGGCTATGGGCATATAATTATCCGCATAATATTATAAACGAGGGCATTTTAATACCGGGATGCGAAGGAAGTGCTTGGGCAAATTGCCATATTTTACCGGCTCCTGTTTTTCCTACACCTTTATATGAAACAATATTAATGACCGTTGTTTTTATATTTCTTTTCAGTATAAGAAAAAAAGTCAGAACCCCGGGATTATTATTTACTCTTTATTTTATTTTAGCGGGATTTGAACGTTTTTTTATTGAGAGAATCCGTGTAAATAATCTTTACGAAGTTTTCGGTTTCAAATTTACTCAAGCAGAACTGATTTCGTCTCTTATGGTTCTTTTCGGTATAGCAGTATTATTTGTTTTACTTAAAAATAAAGAAAAAATTATAAAAAAATACGGAAATTCTGCCGCACCTGAAAATACTGAAGTTCAAAATTAAACTATGGATTACGAAAAACTTTGCAAACAGGTTATTGAAATTTCGAAAACAACAGGCAATTTTATCAAGAGCGAAACAGGAAAGATAAATTCAGGAAATATTGAAACTAAGAGTCTGAACAGTTTTGTTACTTATGTTGACAAAAACGCCGAAAAACTGATTGTTGAAAAACTAAAAAAAATATTACCGGAAGCCGGTTTTATTGCCGAAGAGAATACTGAAACAAAATTGGCAAAAACTTACAACTGGATTGTAGACCCGCTTGACGGAACTACAAATTTTATTCACGGACTGGAACCTTTTTCCGTAAGTATTGCTCTGCGTGAAAACGATAAAATTGTTATAGGAGTTGTATATGAGGCAGGTAAAAAAGAATGCTTTTATGCATGGAAAGATTCGTCTGCATTTTTGAACGGAAATGAAATAAAAGTAACTGAAACCGACAAATTATCCGACTCACTTATTGCAACCGGATTTCCCTATTATGACTTTTCCAAAAACAAGCCGATTCTTGAAAGCCTGGAGTATCTTATGAAAAACTCTCACGGTATCAGAAGATTAGGAAGTGCCGCTACAGACTTGGCTTATGTTGCCTGCGGACGTCTCGAAGCATTCTACGAGTTTGGTTTAAGCCCGTGGGATGTAGCTGCAGGAGCATTTATTGTTCAACGGGCAGGAGGTAAAGTCTGCGATTTCAAAAAAGGGAATGATTATCTGTTCGGAAGAGAGATAGTTGCCTCAAATTCAAATATTTTTGAAGAGTTTTATAAAGTAATAAGAAAGTTTTTCACATAAATAAAAAATGCGGACTTTTAAGTCCGCACAGAAAATTTAAAATGTTATAATTTTATTCGGTTTTATCCGAATCTAAATCTTCAAAACTGATATCGGTATAATTTTCCTCTGTTTCAGTTTTTTCAGTTTTTTCGACTTCATCAGAATACTCATTTTTTTCAGGTATTTTGCCGGACTCCACATATTCAATTACATCATCCAAAGCATCGGCAAATTTATCAAAATCTTCTTTGTATAAGAAAATCTTATGTTTCTCAACTTTGTAACTGCCGTCTTCGTTATAACGGCGTTTTCTTTCCGTAACAGTGATATATTTTTCACCGTTTTTAGTTTCTTTAACATCAAAATAATAAGTCCTTTTTCCTGCTCTCACTGAACTTGTAAAAACATTCTCTCTGAATTTCTTTGCTCCGTCAGTCATTTGTTCTTCCATCTTAGTTTTATTTTCGTTAATAACAATTAAATTCTTCCTTATGCAAAATTATATAAAAAAATTATAAATAAAATTTTTGCTTCTCTTTTTTTAATTTTTATTTCTCAATTTCATTGCATAATGTTACATTTGCTATATTATTAAACAAAAATACTATGCCCGTTAATCGCCTTAATTTTTTTCTTAAAATATTAATTTTTACGCTTGCAGCTTTACTGACGGTTTTTATTTTGCCCCACAGCAATAAATTCAGATACGAATTTCAAAAAGGCGAACCCTGGAAGCACAAAAGTCTTATTGCCGAATTTGACTTTCCGGTTTACAAAAGCGAAGAAACAATAAAGAAAGAAAGGGACAGTGTTATAAAAAACACAAAACCTTATTTTGTGTTTAATACCGAAATACAAAATAAAGTTATCGGCAGTTTTAAAACCGATTTTGCAAACTTAATATCAGAATATCAACAAAACATAACTACAACAGATAAAAACAATTTTCAAAAATCTGCCGAGTATTTTAAATCAGAACTTCTTAAAGATTTAACCGAAATATATGAAAAAGGAATTATAGAGCCTCTAAACACAAACTTTAAATCAAATCAAGTTTATATTCTGAAAAACAATATTGCCGACCTTAAAAATTACGGCGATTTTTATACTTTAAAAAAAGCATACGATAAAATTAACAAGAAATATAAAAAATTACGCTCAGAAACAGCAATACCTTTACCTGATATTAATTTTTCAAAATACATAAAATATAACATTTTATTTGATGCCGAACTGACAAAAAAAGCTAAAGACCGCCTGCTGAATAATTTATCACCCGTAAGAGGAATGATACAAGCCGGAGAAAGCATTATCTACGAAGGACAATTGATAAACGACGACAAATATCAAATTTTACTCTCTCTCGAAAAAGAATATTCATCCGAAGAAAACTCTTACAGAGACAATTTTATTGTTTTACTCGGGCAATTTATAATAACTGGTTCTGTATTGGCAATTTTATTTCTGCATCTGTTTTTTTATAACAAGCCGATATTTAACAGCAATCGTAAGCTGCTTTATTTCATCAGCCTGTCCCTGCTTTTTATCTTAAGTTCAGCTGCAGCGGAAAAAAGTTCTTATCTGAATATTTACTTTGTTCCCGTAACCGTTCTTCCGCTTATAACAGCAACATTTTACAAGCCCCGTACAGCATTTTTGCATCATACGGTAACAATAATGATAATCGGTTACATAGCACCAAACGGTTTTGAATACGTTTTTATACAATTTATTGCCGGTTTTGCCGCAATTTCCGGAGTAAGCCGACTATACAGAAGAAGCCAAATTTTATGGACAGCACTTATAATATTCGCAACATACCTCATTATTTATTCCGCATTTACGGTAGTACGAGAAGGCAACCTGTTCAGTATAAACAAAGCATATTTTCTGTGGTTTGCCGTAAGCAGTTTTTTAGTTTTAATAGCATATCCTCTGATTTATTTGTTTGAAAAACTTTTCGGTTTTCTTTCCGATGTAACATTAATAGAGCTTTCCGATACAAACAGACCTCTGCTTAAACTACTCGCCGAAAAGGCTCCCGGTTCATTTCAGCACACAATTCAGGTTGCAAACATTTCTGAAGAAGCCGCACGAGAAATAGGAGCAAATGCCTTACTTGTAAGAGCAGGAGCACTGTATCACGATATAGGAAAAATGAAAAACCCCTCATTCTTTACGGAAAATCAACATTCCGAAAACCCGCACGACAAAATAGACCCGCTGAAAAGTGTCCAGATAATAAAAAAACACGTTGACGACGGAATAAAAATTGCTGCAAAATACGGGCTGCCTAAAGAAGTTACCGATTTTATTCCCATGCATCACGGAACAAGTAAAATTATGTGGTTTCTGCATAAATACAAAGAACTGCACCCAAACGATGAAATTAATGAAGATTTATTTAAATATCACGGGAAATTGCCTGATTCTAAAGAAACTGCAATAGTAATGATTGTTGATTCCGTTGAAGCGGCATCCAGAACACTAAAAGAATATACTGAAAAAAGTATTGACGAACTTATAGAGCAAATAGTGCATGCAAAAATTGCTCAAAACCTGCTTATAAACGCCGATATAACTTTTGCTGAAATTGATAAGGTAAAAAAAGTTTTAAAAACCAAGCTGAAAAATATGTATCATACACGTATCGAGTACCCGAAAGAGGAAAACGAATAACAAGTCTTGAAAATCACAATATCACATTACCTGAAAACTTTGTATAAAAACAACGGAAGCAAAGCATTAATGAAAAAATACAGTAAAATAAAAGCGGAAATAAACCCGAATGTTTTAAAAGAAACAGATGAAGGTTTAGCTTATTTTACACACTATTTACATAATAACAGAAACGGAGTTTCCCGTTATTACGAAGAAAATGCAATAAAATACATACAAAATAAAACAGGAAAAATTTTATTACCGGGATATAAAAATCTGAAATTTGACGTTCCGTTCCCACCCGTTAAAAAAACTAAATTTACCTTTATTGATTTATTTGCGGGAATAGGCGGATTCAGAATTGCAATGCAAAACCTGGGAGGAAAATGTGTATTCTCATCTGAAATTGACAAATATTCAAAAAAAACTTATGAAATAAATTTCGGAGAAGTTCCGTTCGGCGATATTACCAAAATTAATAAGAATAATATCCCGGAACACGATATTTTATGTGCAGGATTTCCTTGCCAGGCATTTTCGATAGCAGGAAAAAGAAAAGGCTTTAAAGATGAAACAAGGGGAACCTTATTTTTTGAAATCGCTGAAATAATAGAAAAGAAACAACCTAAAGCATTTTTTTTAGAAAATGTTAAAGGGCTTACAAATCACGATAAAGGCAAAACACTGAAAACTATTTTAAAAGTTTTGAGAGAA
>JALSMF010000001.1 GCA_026987795.1 Bacteroidales bacterium | reverse complement strand
ATCGTTGTATATTTTGCATCCCAATATTGAGACAGTCCGTATCGTAAATTATGTTTTCCGGCAAAATCGTCAATAATTTTTACTTTTTCGGGATAAAATTCCGTAACGTCTTTTACTTTTTCGAATACATTATATTTTTTAAAATTTAAAAAAATTATTCCGATATAAAAAATTAACAGTACGCCCGAAATAAGTTTTACATACTTAAGCTTTTCTTTAAAAACAAGATAAAGAAAGATAACAATATTAAAAATACTGAAATAAAAAGAAAAAATATTGTATCGCAAATGAGCTTCACCGAGATAATATCCGTTTAGAGCCGGAGAAAACAATGTAATTATTATTGAAAAAAATACCATCGCAAAAAATACGGTTTCCCTTTGTTTCTCTTTTTCGTTTTTTACGCCCGATTTTATTTTTAGATAATTCTTAAAAATTAAAACAGGTAAAATTATGATATTAAAAACTGCCGTTATTGATATAAATCCCTGCACTCTTAAATCTTTCACATAATTATAATGCTGGGTAAAAAGTTTATTCAGCGAAAACAAAATATTATCATAATTAAGATATTTTTGGTCTAAACCTATGCAATGAAAAACAGGATTAATTTTAGTGTATTTAAATAAAATTAAAGACAAAACAGATGCTAAAACAACCGAAAATCCGAGTATGCTAAGCCGTTTGTATTTCAAAAAGAAAAAATTCAGAATAAAAACAGCCGTTACCGGAAAAGAAAACATAACAAGAAACAATCTGTCGTTATAAGTTCCAATAAAAGTTATCAATAAAGTTAAAATAAGAAATGTTCGTTTTTCAGAATTCAAATATTTAAAAAAGAAAATAAAGGCAAGTAATGCGTTGATAAACATCCCCGTATGAAAAGAATGGCTGAATATGAAATAAGTATATAAGAAATTTTTTGATAGTATTGAAACCAAAAGAAATACGGGAAACAGTAAATTCAAAAGCCCGGAATATTCAAACTTTATTTTCGGAATTATTGTTTTTATCAATACATTTAACAAGCCCAAAATAAGAAAATACTGAACAAAACTGAATACCAAATATGCGGTTCTGAAATCAGAGAATAAAGTGTTTACAATAAAATACAAAAACATATCGGGGAAGAAATTCGGTGCGGCATTAAGATACCAGCCCGAAAACCCGGTTCCGTCAATAAACAAATCTTTATAAATTGATGCTAAATAAAGGGTGTCGGAATTGAAATAAATCCCGTAACTTTCCGTATTGAAAGAGGCAAAAACCAACGCAACGAGCAGGAAATTAATTATCCAAGTTGCTGCATAAAAAATATATCTGAAGTTTTTCATATCCGAATGTCAAAATTAAAACTTTCCGCTTATTAAAAAATCATTTTATATCTTTGCCGGGAAAATTTATAAGTAAAAGCAGTGTTAAAGAAGATAAGCCTGAGTAAATACGTCATATTGCTTTTTATTTTGGCAATACCTTTTGTCAATTTTAATCATCATAAATACAGTAAAGACGAAGGAGTAATCGTTTGGGACATAAAATCTTACTATGCCTACCTGCCCGCAACGTTTATTTATAAGGATTTATCTTTGGAATTTATACACACCGACAAAACGCTTGATTTCGGAAAATGGATTTGGCCCGTAAAAACACCGACCGGAAAAGAAGCGATAATAACCTCCTGCGGCTTGTCAATGCTATATTCTCCTTTCTTTTTTATTGCCCACACCTATGCAAAATTAAGCCCGAAATATAGTGCCGACGGTTACAGCAAACCCTACCACGTTGCTCTTACTTTCAGTGCTTATATTTATTTTATTTTGGCACTTTTCATTTTACGGAAAATACTTTTAAAAAATTTCAACGAAAAAACAACGGCATTAACCCTGTTTTTTATCGGAGCGGGAACTAATTTGTTTTATTATGTTACCTATGAAGCACCTATGCCCCACTCTTACAATTTTTTTCTTATTATTTTGTTTCTGCGGCTGCTTATAAAATGGCATGAAAGTTTAACTGTAAAAAATACCGTTTTTCTCGGTTTAACCGCCGGATTAATTGCACTCATTCGCCCTACTAATATCCTGATTTTATTGCTGATACCTTTATACGGCGTAAACAATTTTCAAACATTTAAAGAAAACGTCAATACATTACTGAAACATTGGTATTTGATATTTATAATGATGGTTTCATTTATCCTTGTTTGGATACCGCAATTTTCCTATTGGCACTATGTTTCCGGAAAAATATTTTATTTCTCATACGGAGCAAAAGGTGCAAGTTTCTTTTTCGATAATCCGCAAATTACCGATTTTCTTTTTAGTTGGAAAAAAGGATGGTTTGTTTACACCCCCGTAATGCTTTTTGCCGTATTCGGAATATATCGACTTCTTAAAATAAAAAATCCTTTTGCAACAGGAGCTGCAATTTATTTATTACTAACTGTTTATGTTTTATCATCGTGGTGGAGCTGGTGGTTCGGCGGTTCATTCGGCTTACGGGCAATGGTTGATATGTACGGACTTGCTGCTTTGCCTCTTGCTGCTTTAATCGAAAAAAAACGAAAACCTGCATTTCTGAAACACGCCCTTATCGGAATACTTTTTTTGCTTACTTTTTACAATCAATTTCAAATTCAGCAATATAAAAACGGTGCCATACACTATTGGTGGATGAACAAAGAAGCCTATAAAGCAAATTTTTTACATCTGCACCCTACCTGCAAATATTGGAAAGTTTTAAGAAAACCCGATTATGAAAAAGCCCGAAAAGGGATATATGTTTCGATTCCGACTTATGATAAGCACAGCGTAATTTCGGATTCCTTGCTAAAAGCCGAAATAATTAAAGATATAAAGAAAGACACCCTTATTTCGGATTCTTTAACGGAAATTTATGCCGACAAGATAATAAAATCGCATAAAGCCGGAAAATATTTTAAAAAGTTAAAAATTGATTACCTCATCAACTACATCAACAATTGTGCAATGTGGAAAAAAGAAGTTTCGGGAAAAGCCGAAAAGATGAATATTTCATACCGAGAAGCATTAAAAGCCGAAGCCGAAAGGGTTTACAATACGTATTCGGAAAAATATGAGGATACGTTTAACGACTGATTTATTTTTTAATTTTATCCGAATATTTAAGCACTAAAGCTAAACCGAAAATAAATAATTCACCGAATAAAAACCAAACTCTTGAAACAACGGAGATTGTTGTTGCTCCGTGTAAATCAATACTTAACATCACTAACAATCCGGCTAAAATACCTTCGCGGAAACCGATACCGCCGGGAGCAATAAGCATTACGATTCCCAGAGTAACAGAAAGCGGAAAAGAAAAAGCTGCCGAAAATTCTAAAATATCAGGCGAAAGTGCTGATGCAAAAAACCAAAATGCAGCGGAAAAAACTAACCAATAAACAAAAAAAACAGGCAAGATTTTCAAAACTTCACTGAAAGAAATTAACGGAATATTTATTTCTTTTTTAAAAAGAATTTTAATCAATTTTATCAGTAAATTGTGAAAAAGGTTCGTAAATATAACCAATGTAAGAAAAATCCATAAAAATAAAAGAGGTAATGCAAATTTTAAGGTTTCTTCGGTAAAAAAAAACGTTATACTTCCGATTATAATTCCTGTCCATAGAACAATTAATTGTGTATCCAAAGAACGTGTAATAATATTTTTACGTTTATAGTTATATTTTTTTGAAATGTATTCTGCTTTTCCGATTATAACAAAAACTTTTCCGGGAATATATTTTGTGAACACAAACAAACCGAATGAAATAATTGCATCTTTTACGGTAACGTGATAATCTTTTTTTAAAGCAAAATACCAATTCAGGCATTGAAGTAAAAAACCCAAAAAAAGAAATACAAAAGACAAAGCTAAAAACCAATAATTGTAAACTTTCGGAACTTTCAGATAATCAGCTTTTATCAACCCTGCAATAACAAAAACAATTGAAATATAAATAAGGTATTTCAACCAACTTTTCAACTTTTCCGATAACTCTTTTTTCATTTTTGTTCGGATTCGTTTGCTTTAATTTTTAAATCTTCGCTGCTTAATTTAAAACTTATACCAAAAAAAGAGATGATTTTTTTCTCGATAAAATCAGAATTAAACATCTTTTTCATATCAATTGTTTCAAAATGCCTATTCGATTTATATTTTTTAACAAACCAAGAATTTTTTATATTGCTTGTTTTGTTATATCGTTTTATTATTTTTTCGCCTAAAATCCAATTTTGTAAGGGAAAAATATTTATTTGCCAGAACGGTATAAAATTATGTGCAATAAAACTTTTTTTCTTTAATCTTGAAAATTTATAAAACGATTTTGCAAAATCTGCACTGTTCCTGTAAACGTGTATTATGCAAACATTATCCGATTTTATTATATCATCGGGAATCATCATTGCGGTAAGCGGGTCGGTATTTATTAAAAAATCGGATTTATTATGTTTTAACAAATTGCGAAAGATAATTCTTTTAATAAAATTAAAATCTGAGCGTGTATAATAAAGTATGTTTCCGATAATATTTGCAAGTCGCGAAATTTTTGTTTGATGCAAAACGGTAAAGTTTTCGGGCAATCGATTTTTTAAAATTTGAGATAAACGAACCGTTCCGCATCTTCCGGTTGATACAAAAATCATTATTTTTTCGGGTTCTTTATTCTGCATTATCTTATCATCTTCAAAATTCTTTTTATAAAATTCACACTTGTATCTTTCAGGCGATTTATCACATACTCAAAAAATGAATCAGCCCACCTTTCCGGATGTGTTACAATTGCAATTCGGACATCTTTATTCGACAAAATAAAGTTTATTAATTCATCGGTATTTTTTATGTCGGCTTTTAAACCGGTATTCACTTTATCTCTTAAATTAACGGAATTATCTTTCCAACTTCCTCCGGTATCGGTAAAATAATAAATATTTGAGTAATCAATACTTAAAAAAGCTTCTCCGAAAATACCGTATTTTTTAAAATCTGTCACTTTCCATAAATCTCTGTTATCATATTTTGAAAGCGGTCTGCCGTGCATTGAAATTGTATGAATTTCGACATATTTTTTAAATTTACTAATGTGATTTTTAAACAATTGCAATGCTTTTTCAATATTTCCATTTGCCAATGATAAATCTTCGTAGTGATAACCGATTTCGTGCCCGAGTTTTTTTATTTCTTGTATTATACCCGAACTAAAAGATGCTTTTACTATTCTGAAATAATATGTCGACTTTATTTTATATTTATTTTCAAGCTTTGCAATTTTTAATGAATTAAAGGGTTTCCTGTCAACATCATGTCGCAAAATAACGGCTTTTTCGGCTTTTAATCTAATGAAATCACAGATTCCGTAAACCGGAATATTATTTTCCGATAAAGATTTTAAAAAGACCTCATATTTT